>DATEMI010000493.1:0-9648 GCA_035275665.1 Terriglobales bacterium
AGTGCCCATGGTCATGCAGTGTCCAGCAGAGCGGCTCATGCACGCTTCGGCGTCCATGAAGTCGCCGATGCTCATTACGCCACAGCGAACGTCCTCGCTGAACTTCCATACATTGGTGCCCGAACCAATATCCTGTCCACGGAATTTTCCGTTGAGCATCGGCCCGCCAGAAATCATGAGGGACGGCAGATCGCAACTGGCAGCGCCCATCAGAAGCGCAGGGGTGGTCTTGTCGCAGCCGGCGAGGAGAACAACACCGTCGATAGGATTCGCTCGGATGGACTCTTCCACATCCATGCTCACGAGATTGCGGAAGAGCATGGTTGTTGGGCGCATCAGCGTCTCGCCCAGAGACATCACCGGGAATTCGAGAGGAAAGCCTCCAGCTTCGTACACGCCGCGCTTTACGTATTCGGCGATGCGGCGGAAATGCGCGTTGCATGGCGTGAGCTCTGACCACGTGTTGCAGATTCCGATCACTGGACGTCCGTCGAAGAGATGGTCGGGTAATCCTTGATTTTTCATCCAACTGCGGTGGATGAATCCGTCGCGTGTGCGTGGCCCAAACCAGGCCGTGCTGCGCAGCTTCATGAGTCGAAATTCCTCCGGATACTCTGAGCTGAAGATCGATCGAGCGAATGCTGTGCTCTCTCCAGAATAAGCCTAAGCGCGTTGAGAAACGCGTTCTCAACAGTTGGCGAGTCGATGATTGCCGATGGAATCCCGGCATTGCCAAGTGCGAATCGCCATGCTTCAGAAAGCGCCTTACTGCCAATGATGCCGACCTCGCGATGTGAGCTGAGAGCACCGCGATTTCGGAGTGCATCGAGATCCGTTGCTATGAAAGCTCCAACCACGAATGCGAGTCGATCTTCGGGCGAGCCCTCCTGAGAGAGATCAAGCAGCCGCGCGCAGAAGAGTGCGCGCGAGAGTCCTGACAGCCGAGCAAGCTCCATTCCCGATTTGACCCATCGCGCAGAGAGGCGATCGGGCCAGCTCGTCAGGACAGAGCCGGCGAGGATCGTATGTTGTTGAACGGCGTGAATCAGTTCGCCTGATAGCGAAGTAATGCTGGAGGATACTCGGCCTTCTGCATCGAGCTGAATCGCCTTCCAGTGCGAGCCCAGATTCAGGACAACCCCGGATCGGCTCACGATATTGAGAGCGATGAGTCCTGCGCACAGCGTTTCCTCGCCGCGCATTACGTCGAGGGAATCAATCTGTTCGTCTTTGGGACTCGCCAGCCCGCAGCGCACTCCTGGAACAAGAAGAATCGGCAAGTCGGATACATCGTCGGAATGGTGCCACTGTGCGGCGACCGACAGCTCATCGAGTCCCGCTGGCGCAGCAACGTGCGGTACTTCCGCCAGTCCCAGTGATGAGCTGATCATTCCTGCGGCTGCGATGTGCGTCGGCCTGCACTGACCGGAATTGTCACGACGAAGTCGCGTGATCAGCTCGTGCAATCTTTTGCGAATGAGTTTCGGCGACTCCTCGCGCGCGGAGTCGCGGATGCCGACTGGGGCGGCTTCCCGCGCAATGACATTGCTTCCTTCCATCAGCCACGCGCGCGTGTTGGTTGTGCCCATGTCCACGTAAATCGCGCAGAACTTCTCCGAAGCGTGGCTCGTCGATGACATGGGAATGCTCTGCAATATACGTCAAGGCGGAACGAGGCGGTTATCACTAGGCGAAACCGCCGCTCCGCTAATCCACGTTAAGATGGCCTCATCCATGGCACCCATCAGCTCAGCACCGCTGTGCATTCGCATGCATCCGCGCGACAACGCGGCGATTGTGGTCGCGGATGACGGATTGGCTGCCGGTACTCAGATTCCTGATGGGCCAACACTGCTGGAGAAAATTCCGCAGGCACACAAGGTTGCGCTGTCGGAGATCGAGGCAGCCCAGCCGGTCACGCGTTATGGACACACGATCGGCTTCGCCAACCGAACAATTCGCGCAGGCGCTTGGGTGCGCGAGGAGATGCTTGATGTGCCAAAAGCGGCGCCGCTTGATGAACGCCCGCTGGCGACCGCTCCGCCGCCGCCCCAGCCGACTCTGACGAGCTATACGTTTGAGGGATATTGCAATACCGATGGGAGCGTCGGGACAAAAAATATTTTGGGAATCACGACTACCGTGCAGTGCGTCGCTCCTACTGTGGACTATGCAGTCCGTCGGGTAAAGAGCGAAATCCTTCCGCGATTCCCGAATGTGGACGACGTTGTCGCAGTCACGCACACCTACGGTTGTGGAGTCGCGCTGGATTCCCCGGGCTCGGAAATCCCAATCGCGAACCTGCGGCACATTGGCACACACGCGAATCTTGGTGCCGTTCCGTTGGTGGTCAGCCTGGGATGCGAGAAACTGCAGCCGTCCCGGCTCTTCCCCGCACACGATCGAAACAACTTCCCCGTCCTGGAATCCGATCCGCTTGTCATCCGCATGCAAGACGAACACGGTTTCGCAGAAGTTGTGGCAGCAATCATGCGCGCAGCGGAGAGGCGGCTGGAACAACTCAATCGCAGACAGCGCCAAACGGTTCCAGCATCGGAGTTGGTGGTTGGATTACAGTGCGGTGGAAGCGATGCATTCTCCGGGGTAACCTGCAACCCGGCCGTTGGGTACGCGGCTGATCTGTTGGTTCGAGCCGGAGCGACCGTGATGTTTTCGGAGGTCACCGAAGTTCGTGATGCGATACATCTGCTCACACCGCGAGCCATCAATGAGAAGGTTGCGCGCGATCTGATTCAGGAGATGAGCTGGTACGACGAGTATCTCGCACGCAGCGGCGCCGACAGAACCGCGAATCCCACTCCGGGAAATAAACGCGGCGGTCTGGCGAATGTGGTCGAGAAGGCGCTTGGCTCGGTTGCGAAAGCAGGCACGTCGGCGCTCATGGCTGTCGCTTCCCAGGGCGAACAGGTCAAGACAAAAGGCCTTGTCTTCGCCGCGACTCCAGCAAGCGACTTCGTCTGTGGAACCCAGCAATTGGCTTCAATGAACCTCCACGTATTCACGACAGGTGAAGGTAGTCCTTATGGACTGGCGATGGTTCCGGTCGTGAAAGTCTCATCCCGCACGGCGCTCGCCGAGCGCTGGCCGGATCTGATCGACATCGACGCCGGCCGAATCGCGACCGGCCTGGCAACAATCGAAGAAGTTGGATGGGAGATCTTTCGCTTCATCCTTGATGTGGCCAGCGGGAAGAAGAAGACATGGGCCGAACACTGGGGTCTCCATAACGCGCTTGCTCCCTTCAATCCGGCGCCTGTGACGTGAGCCAGACTTCGAACTACGCGTCCGGCAACTCTGGCCAGAGCTGCTGAATCAAAGCTCGTGGGTCGAATCCGGTCGTGAACATCAAAGGCAGCAAATTTCAGTCGATTTCCGTCGCCGCGGCAGCTTTCATCCTCATTTTTTGCGCGGGTTGCGCAGGCGGCGGTTCGCCGCTTGCCCCTCAAACAACATCGGTCGGGAGTGACGCAAATCCACCCGTGCCGCCCAGTACGCCTCCGGCTGGTGCTCCGAGCATTTCACTTTCGGCGAATCCACAGACCATCGTGGCTGGGCAGCTCACGACCCTGACCTGGACCACGAGTAATGCCGTCTCGATTAGCTTCTCGCCGTCGCTGCCCGAGGCTGAAGACCGCCAGCTCACGCTTCCAACTGGATCGGCGACATTTCCGCTGAGCAATACCGTCAGTTATGTCGCGACTGTGACGGACTCCAGCGGCCGTCAAGCGAGTTCCAGCGTCACGATCACAGTCGCGTCAGTGCAATTCAATTTTTCGGTTGAGCCCGACACGATTCAACCCGGCGGCAGTGCCACCCTGAGTTGGACCTCGCAGGGAATCAGCTCTCTGTCGATCGATCAGGGGATCGGAAACGTCAGCGCGCTGCTGCCGAACGGATCGTTCAAAGTGGCGCCGGGCGTGACAACCACCTACACAGCTACTGCTACTGACCAGAGTGGCGCGAACTTGACCGAACAGGTTGTGGTAAGCGTAGCGGTGCCGCCCCCGCCGATTCCGGACCATCCGATCAAGCACATCATTGTGATGCTCCAGGAGAACCGCACCTTCGACAACTACTTCGGAGCGCTTGGAGCATATCGCGCCTCGAAAGTTTCGGGAGCCACCGCTTCCGATATCGACGGATTCAATCCCAACACGGCTCTCAAAACCAAAACGGGAAAGCTGGTTAAGCCATATCACTACCAGACCGTGTGCATGGGAGGACTCAATTTCGCGTGGAACGAGAGCCATATCGATATGGATCTGCAGTCTCCAGACACCTTCATGGAAACGGACTTCAGCAATGCGAAGTTCCTGATGGACAAGTTCCCGCAAACTATAAACCTCACGACGAACGATCCAGATGGCACTCGCCAGATGGGTCATTATGATCAGTCGGATCTCCCTTACTACTACGAGTTGGCGACGCAGTTTGCGACCAGCGATCGATTCTTCTCATCCGTGCCCTCGAACACGATTCCCAACCGCATGTATATGTTCACCGGCACATCGTTCGGTCATACGGTCAATGCTTCGCCAGGGGCCGGCGGCTGGACTCAAGAGACGATCTTCCGCGCTCTCAACGACGCGGGCGTGAGTTGGCGTTACTACTATCAGGACAGCGACATTTACCTCAGTGATTTTGCAGACTACTATCGCAGTGACATCAAACCGAAGGTTTACAACATCAGCAACTGGTACAGCTTGCTCGCGTCTCCGACAGCCGACGACGATCTGCCGCAAGTAATCTTTATCGAACGCGCGGGCGCAACTGGACTAGACGAACATCCTGATAACAACGTTCAGAGCGGAGCAGCGCTCGAGCAAAAGATCATCTCGGCGCTGATGAACAGCACGGCATGGCAGTCGTCTGCATTCATTCTCACTTATGACGAAGGCGGCGGACTGTATGACCACGTGCCGCCGATCCAGGTGCCACCACCAGACGATATTGCTCCTATCCTCAAGAGCGGCGATGTAAAAGGAAAGTTCAACCTGTCCGGTTTCCGTATTCCTATTATGGTCATTTCGCCCTGGGTGAAGCCGCATTTCGTGTCACACAAGCCACGCGAGCTGACTTCGATCCTCAAATTGATAGAGACCACCTTCAACGTGAAGTCGCTTACGAATCGGGATGCATGGGCCGACGACATGAGCGAGTTCTTTGATTTCTCGCAGCCGCCGGCCTGGCAGACGCCTCCATCATTGCCAACCCAGCCGACAAATGGGGTTTGCGATCAGTCGAGGGAAGCTGGGCCGACGTTCTAAGCAGTACACCGATTTAGAGTGATTGGACGCGGCTTTCCAAATCTAGCGCGATTTCCTCTTCGCTCATCGTTTCCGGATATTGCACGGGCTCGCCGACGGTGACTTTGATCTCGCCTCTGCGCGCGAAATGACGCTCCTCCGATTTGAGTGGGAACAGGCCATCGATTCGCATTGGAACAACCGGCACTTCTAATTGTTGCGCGAGGATGCCAATGCCTGCGCGAAAGGGCGACATCTGTCCATCGGTGGTGCGGCGCCCCTCTGGAAAAACAAGAACGCTGTATCCGCGATCTACCGACTCGCCGGCAAACGCAAAGCTCTCGCGAAAGCCCGCGCGCTGCGGCAACGGAAAGACGTCGAATAGAGCGGTGACCAGCCAATAGGAGAGCACTTCGATCGCTCTTCGATAAACACTCATCTGCTTTGGAGGATCTCGCATTTCCGCGAGTAGCTCGCCTTGCATTGCTATTGCGAGCTTGTGGCGATATCTTGCCGGCATCGCGAACATCAGGAATCCCGCGTCGATGTAGGTGACATGATTGCTGATAAAGAGCAGCGGTAAGCGCGCCTTCTTAAGGCGGTCTCGGCCGATCACCGTTGGCTTGCCCATGATGAGTGTCGCCGGCCAGGTGAAAGGGTAATAAATCCCGATCCGAATCCACTGCACAAGCCAGTTTTGCGCCCAGCGCGGATAGTGATACTTACGATTTCGGGGTGCCTGATTCGCATGCTTGAGCAGTCTCTCCACATCGCCAACGGTGCTGGCTTCGGAGAAGCGGCTCTCGTCGAGTTCGACCTGGTATCGCTGCTCGAGTGTCGTGAGCAGTTCCACCCGGTCAATCGAGCTTAGATTCAGATCGTCATCGAGCTTCGCCAATGCATTCGGTCCACGGTTCGTCAAACCGGCGATTGCCTGCTCTATTGCGCTTCGAGGCGCATTCCCGTTTCCGGAATGCTCAATTTGCGCGTGAGCGTATGCCGAGATTAGATCCTGACGAGGCTTTTCAGTTGAGGTCCGAGGAAAATCGGAATCGGGCCAGACGAGCCAATGCCGAATGCGCTGATGCGCCGAGAGTTTCTGATTTGCGTGACCGATGGCTTGCGCGGCCGCTTCGCTCCCAGCACCAGCAGAATCGCGATGCAAAACTAAAACGGCGCACGGCTCAGCATTTCCGCTTCTCTGCACGCCCACAACAACGCAGTCGAGCACCTCCGGTTGTGCTCGAATTTCGGCTTCCAGGTCCTCGGGATAAATATTCATCCCTTCAGCAGTGACGATGACGTTCTTCTTGCGGCCTTTGAAATAAAGATTTCCTGCTTCATCTAGTTCGCCAAGATCCCCGGTGCGAAACCATTCGCCTTCGCGCGCCGCGACTGGCTGCTCGTTCACCCAGTAGGTTTTGGCGATGCTGTCGCCGCGGACAAGAATCTCGCCGGATTCGTCCAGCTTGATGTCGCGTCCGGGCAGCGCCTTACCGATTGAGCCGCGCCCCAGCCTGAACGGGTGATTGAGGCTTACAAGCGACGTAGTTTCGGTAAGTCCATAGCCTTGGATGACAGCGAAGCCTAACCTGCGCCAGAACTCTTCATCATCGTGGTCAAGTGTCGCTCCGCCGCTGATAATCGCCCAGAACTTCCAGCCGAATTGAGAATGGATCCGACGGAAGCGCCACCAGCGGCGTGCGAAATGCTCCTTGCCCGATGATTCCATTTCGAAACGCATGCGCTCCTCTCCCAGCCGCTCGCCCATGGAGCCTTCCAACATCTGGCGCAAAGAGCCGAGCAGGCGAGGCACTGTGATCAGCACCGAGACTCGTTCGCGGTGAATTGTCTTCACGACATCGGAAGACTTGATCGAGTCTAGAAAGTGGACTGCGGCTCCGATGAGCGGCGGGATGAAGATACCCATGAACTGCCCGAAGACATGGCTCAGCGGCAGGAGATTCAGGAAGCGCAAAGGATGAAAGATGCGCTCGTAACGCAAATACTTCTGTACCTCGCGCTCGATCGGCTCCAGATTCGCGAGCACGTTGCCATGCGTAATGACTACACCTTTCGGTTCGCCAGTCGTCCCGGAAGTGAAGACAACTTGCAACACATCCTCACGGCTGAGTGGAGCGAGGCGTGCTGGAACCCTCACATCAGAAGCAGGTAGCGATGGAAGGTCCTCAAAGTGAAGAGTCTTTCCCGTGGCGCGTTCGAGCACAAGTCCGCGCGAGCTGACTAGCAGCTTGGCTTGAACTTGCTCGTAGACACGTTGCGCGAAGTCGGGCACGGCCGCATTGTCCATAGGCACGACAACCACTCCGCGAATGACTGCGCCCCAGAAGGCCGCGAGCCATTCCCCGGAGTTCGTGCCCCAGAGCATGATGCGGTCGCCCTTCGCGACCCCGATGTGGTCCAGATAGGTCGCTGCCCGTTGCGCCTGCCCAAGGAGCTGGCCATAACTCCAGCGAATCGTGCGGTATCCTCGCGGAAAAACGCAGGCCACGTCCCGCTGATACCGCGAGAATTGATGCAGATATTCGGCAACTGAGGTGGGAGGCACGAGACAGTGTAAAAGAATCGGGTCATCGGGTGATCGGGTCATCGGACGATCTGAAATCCGGCTGTCGGCGTCCGGCGTTCGGCAAATCAACATTCGTGCGCTTGTATCCGGAAGGAAAATGTCAGCCCGTGGGAGAGACCAGGCTGGCGGAAGGCTGACGGCTGCGGACTGTCCGACACATTCAGATCACTCGATGATCCGATGGCCCGATCACCCGATTTTCATAATCCGCTTGCATTCCCACGCAAAGCGCGGTTACCATCTGAGGTGTCTTCCGATTGCCGCACACCCAGGTGCCGGCACCCGCGCTCAAGGCCGGGAATTCCGAAATTGAGTCCTGAAATCTCGAACCGGAGCGCGCTGGAAAGTACATAGTTCGCGAGCGATTTCCATAATCAAGATCTCAAGCGAAGCTGGAGCTTCCGCATTCTGACAAGAGACCGCTTGCAGGTGAACGTAACGAAACTACTCTGTGACAGGGCCGCTCACGGCGGTATGAGATAACCGTGGTGCAGGCATCGTGGCTTCTGCCGCTGCCGCCGTTCTACACAGACATACAGGACGTCGATGAATAAAGGACCGAACCAGCCACAACACCCCGGCAATCGGGGACGCCGCCGCCATCGTCGCGGCAAAGGACAACACAATCAACCCGGCGCAGGCCCGAACGGAATGCGCGGCCCAGGGGGGCAGGGCGGAAACCAGGGACGCGGACGCCGTCGGCACGGTGGCCAGCAATTTGTGGGTCCTATGGACCACAGTTACCGCAACGCGCAGGGCTCCGGAAACGATTTCTATTCGCAGAATGGACGTTATCGGGGTTCGGGACGAGGCATGCCTCAGCCGAATGGCGAAGGTGGCGAACAGGTAGCGGCAGCAGATGCTCCGACCCGTGTGGTCTGCTTTATCGATGATCTCTTCTTCCTGGCAAAAATTCAAGAAGTCGCGCGCAAGATTGGCGTGAAAGTGGAGTTTGCCAAGGCAGAAAAGGACGTCATTGATCGCCTTATCAGCGACGAAGAAGAAAAGCCCTCCCTGATCATCTTCGACCTGAATAACGTCAACGCAAAACCTCTGACAATTATTCCCAAACTGAAAAGCAAGCTGAAGAAGCAGACTTCAATTGTCGGATTTCTCTCCCACGTGCAAGGAGATCTCAAACTTAAGGCTCAGGAAGCGGGATGCGATATGGTCGTGCCGCGCTCGGCTTTCTCGCAGAACCTCCCGGCGCTGCTGCGACGGCATTCGGCGGATTTGCAGGGAACGGAAGGCTAGCGCCTTCTCCGTCGTTCGCGAGCGCGCTTCGCGCGTGTGCCAGCGCTAAAGCGCAGCTCTTATTTGCGTTGTTTAGACACACGGCCACGCCGTGTGCCCTCGACTAAAGTCGGGGGCTTGCGTTTCTGAATTCGGCTTTCAGTGAAGCCGGCCGTTTGGCGACCGGCGAATCAGTAACAATTGAGCTGATCTACGCGGCTTTTGCTTGTACGTTGATGGTCTTGGCAATCTCAGTCAGCGTCTTATCAGCTTCTTTTTCCTCGTCCAGCGTTTGCTGCAGCAGGTTTGCGAACTCCGGTTTGCCAAGCAAATCAGCATAGGTCCGAACAGTTCCGTACCCGGCCATTTCGTAGTGCTCCACTCGTTGCGCCGCGCTGATGATTGCGGCGTCGATCACGCTCGCATCGCCATCGCGAGTGGACATATCATCTCCTTCTTTAATCAGGCCCTTCATTCCTTTGCAGGTTTCACCGGTTGCTTTCTCTTTGAGTTGTTGGAATATCGTGTCGAGGCGGCGAATCTGTCCCCGGGTAACTT
>DATEMI010000494.1:0-17786 GCA_035275665.1 Terriglobales bacterium
CGGGAGATCCGCCGTTTCATTTGCCTCTGAAAAAACAGCAGGTTCCCTGGGCTCAAGCCAAGTCCTGACAAACCGATAGTCCGTGGTGGCAGGAGGAGACGGCAGTTTTACAGCGATGCAGTTCTAGTCGAGACTTAGGCAGCCAAACGAACGTGGCAAGTTGCAGGCGTGCAAAGGCTTAGGAGATCTGCGAGCACGACAGGCCGCACTCGGCTAAACCCTATAGTTAGTGTTAAGCAGAATTTCTGAGGGGAAAAAGATGTTCTCTGCTATACTATGCCCGCGTTAGATGCACGGTTGTGAGCAGTCCTCGCCTTAAAGCTGGTCCTGCCAGAAGTATCCTCCGCTTGACATCTCAGCGTAATTCACAAGATTAAAGGATTAGAGAGCAACACTATGGAACAAGGTACAGTTAAGTGGTTCAACGACGCTAAGGGTTACGGATTCATCAGCCGGCAGAACGGCGAGGATGTTTTCGTGCACTTTTCGGCAATTCAGGCAAACGGATTCCGCAGCCTGAAAGAAGGTCAGCCGGTGCAGTTCACCGTCGTGAAGGGACCCAAGGGTTGGCAGGCAGAGAGCGTCCAACCGCTCTAATCCTGAAATACCGCAACACCAAGGGCGACCGAAAGGTCGCCCTTTTGACTTTGCAGTGGACTGTGCGCGTTGCCGACCCTTCTGAATTCCCGTAAACTAGAGGTTCCCGGAAAACTCGCGGAGAGGCTCCGTGTGCCCCGGTGATCCAAGGAAGGTTTTACTGTGAAAGAGAAGATCCATCCCGCTTACAACGAGATACGCGTCATGTGCGCCTGCGGGAACAGCTTTACTACCCGGTCTACCCATAAGGGCGATATCCACCTGGAAATCTGCTCTAACTGTCACCCGTTCTTCACCGGCAAGCAAAAGCTGGTAGATACCGCCGGCCGCGTCGAGCGCTTCCGCCGCAAGTACGCCAAGTCAGAGCAGGCAGGCGCGAAAACAGGAACGAAATAAAACGAGGTTACAGGGGACAGGTTACAGGGAACAGGGGAAGCCCCACGACTTTCGCCTTGCTTTTCGACTTTTCCCTGTCCCCTGTAACCTGTTCCCTACCCACTTCCCTATCCGTGCGTAAATCCTGGGACAACCCGATCTCCCACACGATGCCGGCAGACATCTGCGTCCCGGCGGAGGTGCGCATGGGGAGCGTTCGTGTAGCTCCCGCGACGGTTCTTGCTCCGATGGCAGGTGTTACGGATACGGTGTTCCGCAGGTTCATACGGAACGCTAGCCTGTTCACCAGTACGGCTAAAGATCACCCCCCGCTACCGCAGGGGGTTCTGAGTGCGCGGGTCGAGGCTGACATCAGTAACGTGCAGTCCGGCTGCGGATTGATCATGACTGAGTTCACCTCGGCCGACGGGCTGGCGAGGTGCCGCGAATCTCGCCGCAAACGCTATCTGACCTTCTACGATGACGAGCATCCGATTTCGGCGCAGCTCTTTGGTTCTGATCCCGCGATCGTGGCCGACGCGGCGCGTGTCGTCGAAGACCTCGGGTTTGATCTCGTTGATCTCAATCTCGGCTGTCCGGCGAAGCGCGTGGTCAAGTGCAACGGCGGATCGGGGTTGCTGCGCGACTTGCCTCAGATTCAGCGCATTTTCGAAGCCGTGCGCTCGGCGGTGAAGATTCCGTTCACGGTGAAATACCGGCTCGGCTGGTCGGACTCAGAGATCGTCTGCGTGGAACTCGCCAGTCTCGCTGAGAATTGCGGATTGAATGCGGTCGCTCTCCACGCGCGTACGCGCGAGCAAGGCTATAGCGGCAATGCACGCTGGGAGTTCATCACGGCAGTAAAGAGCGCTGTGAAAATTCCCGTGATAGGAAATGGGGACATTCTTACGCCCGAAGATGCCGGGGCGATGGTCGCGCAGACCGGATGCGATGCCGTTATGATCGGCCGCACTGCGCCATCGAACCCGTGGATCTTTCGCCAGATCGCCGAGTACACGGCCTCAAAGCAGGCTAGCGGCATCGGCACCTACAAGAAGCCGACAGAGTACGACCGCTATCAGATGATCCGGACATACTTTGCCATGCTGGTTGCGGAAGAATTACCCGATGCGGTCGGCAAGATGAAGCAGTTCGCGTCGTGGTTCACGCATGGCGTGACTAATGGCAGTTATCTGCGCAAAGCTGTGTACGAAGCAAAGTCGGCTGCTGAAGTATTGAGCCGTGTCGATGAATTCTTCGAGCACCACCTGAGTCGAGGAGAGCACAAACAAGAAAGCGTGCCCTCTGTGCTCGCTCCCGCGTTCTGATTTGCGCCTGAATACTGTCGATCAAGAATTCGCGCTCGATCTCTCGAGCTTTCTGTAGTCATCGTGAATCAAAGCTAAATAGTTAACATCATGTACTTCATCCAGTCCGCAGCGGAACGCACGTCGGTGCAGGCCTTCCAATCGGAAGCCTAGCTTCTGCGCTCACGACAAGCTCTCGCGGTTCTCTGGCAGGATCCGTACAAACACTCGTTCGAACGACAACTCACGAAACGCAACTCGCAGAATCGCACGGATGGTTTCCGTCGCGTATCCGCAACGTTGCCAAGGGTCCGCCGATGAAGTATCCCAGCTCCGCCGCAGGAATCTTCCAGGATATGTTTTTCACCTGGATCTGCCCTATTTGCTCCGGCTCATCGCTGCGCCAGACGCCGTAGCAGAAGGTCTCGCACCCATTCCGCTGTTCGTGTTTCCCGGAGACGAATGATGCGGCATCCTCAATCGTTCGTAGAGACGCGAGTTGCGCGAATTCCCTGAGCAGCATGTCTCTGTTTCCATTCACCAGATTCAAAATACCAAGAGGGTCTTCCTGGTTATAAGAGCGCAATAGCAGCCGGTCCGTTTTTAATCCGTTTGGAAAACGCGCTTGCAACATGTCTGATTTTCTCAGACATCGCAATCCATCCTCTTGCGATTTTCGCTGAGTCTCTTCACAAACTTCTCAGGTGTAAACTAGCCTTTGCGGCGCTTCTGCCGTCGATTCCTTCCTGAGGGCCATTCATGGCAGCTACCGTTGACACTATCTCCACGATTTCTCTGCGTTCACCGCAGGGCGAGTTCCGAAACTGTACGCCTACCGACTTCAGCCGAGAAGAGAACGCCCGCGGTATGCGCGAGGCTCTGCGGCTGGTACATGCGCAGCTCGGGACGGAGTACGACCTCGTCATCGGCGGCGAGATGGTGCGTACGAGAGACAAGATCAAATCGGTGAATCCGGCCAAGCCTTCGGAGCTTGTCGGTATCCATCAGAAGGCCGGAGCTGAGCACGTTGAGCCGGCGATGCAGGCGGCGCTGCGCGCTTTCGAAAGTTGGCGAACGACTTCGTGGGAAGAACGCGCGTCCCTGCTGCTGAATGCGAGTGCAATCATTCAATCGCGGCGTTTTGAGTTCAATGCCTGGATGGTCTACGAGGTTGGCAAGAACTGGGCAGAGGCGGACGCAGACACCGCTGAAACCATCGACTTTCTCGAGTTCTATTCGCGCGAGGCCCTGCGGCTTTCCAGGGCTGAAGCTCCGGTGCAGCTTCCGGGTGAACATGATGAGCTTCAATATATTCCGCTCGGAATAGGAGCGGTGATTCCACCTTGGAACTTTCCTTTTGCCATCATGGCAGGCATGACGTCAGCGGCGATTGTTTCCGGCAACACCGTAATTCTCAAGCCTTCCAGCGATTCTCCAACCATCGCGGCGAAATTTTTCGAAGTGCTGCAAGAGGCAGGCATGCCCGACGGCGTCGTCAACTTCTGTCCCGGATCGGGAGCTACATTCGGAAACGCGCTTGTCGAGCATCCCAAAACGCGTTTCATCGCGTTCACAGGTTCGAAAGAAGTTGGGCTGGACATCCACATGCGCGCCGCACAACCGCGTAAGGGGCAGATCTGGATCAAGCGGACCATTTTGGAAATGGGCGGTAAGGATTCGATCGTCGTGCAGGCTGACTGCGATCTTGATGCTGCCGTTGACGGAGTCGTCGCGTCGGCATTCGGATTCAATGGACAAAAATGCTCAGCCTGTTCGCGCGCTATTGTGGAAGAACCAATTTACGACGTGTTCTTGTCGCGTCTGC
This sequence comes from Terriglobales bacterium, assembly GCA_035275665.1. GTDB lineage: Bacteria > Acidobacteriota > Terriglobia > Terriglobales > Acidobacteriaceae > Gp1-AA112. Next base: position 4,105 of record DATEMI010000494.1, read on the forward strand.
GCGAGCGTGTGAGCCGGCTCACACAAGGCGATCCTGCAGAAAACAAGAACACAGGCCCGGTTGTAAATGAAGGAGCAATGAAATCGATTCTCGATTACATCGAGATCGGGAAGAAAGAGGGTCGAGTGATTGCCGGCGGCGCCCGTGGCGAAGGCGACGGCTACTATGTGCAGCCAACCGTCATTGCTGATGTCGCTCCGAACGCGCGCATCTCGCAGGAAGAGATCTTCGGTCCGGTGCTTGCGGTGATCAAAGCTCGCAATTTCGAAGATTCCCTCGCAATCGCGAACAATACTGAGTACGGTCTCACGGGCGCGATCTACACGTCGTCACCGGAGAAGATCGAAATTGCAAAACGAGACTTCCACGTCGGCAATCTCTACGTCAATCGCAAGTGCACGGGAGCGATGGTCGGCGCGCATCCGTTCGGCGGCTTTAATATGTCGGGCACAGACTCGAAAGCGGGCGGCCCGGATTATCTGTATTTATTCACGCAGGCGAAATCCGTAGGTGAAAAGGTGACGCGATAATGGCGACAATGACATCTCCGCATCAGACGCAGCGCTCTGGAGCCGAAGCAAGAATGGCGCGGCCACTTTCGACGGTCGATCCTGAGGTCTTTGCTGCGATTGAAAACGAGCAGCGACGCCAGCACGAAGGCCTGGAGCTGATCGCGTCTGAGAACTTCGTCAGCGAAGCGGTTATGGAAGCCGCTGGCAGTGTCTTCACCAATAAATACGCTGAGGGATATCCCGGGAAGCGCTATTACGGCGGGTGTGAATTTACCGATGTAGTCGAGAACCTCGCGCGTGATCGAGCCAAGCAGCTATTTGGAGCCGATCACGCCAATGTCCAGCCACACTCAGGGTCGCAAGCGAACGCGGCGGCGTATTCGTCCGTGCTGCAGCCCGGCGATACCATTTTAGGACTCGACCTCGCTCATGGCGGTCACCTGACGCATGGCCACAAGCTCAATTTTTCCGGCAAGCTCTATCGCGTGGTTTCTTACGGAGTTCGCAAAGACACCGAGACCATCGATTACGACGAACTCGAGCAGATCGCGAACCGCGAGAAGCCGAAGTTGATCATCGGCGGCGGCAGCGCGTATCCGCGCACCTTCGACTTTCCTCGCATGAGAGCGATCGCCGATACCTGCGGCGCGCTGCTGCTCATCGACATGGCGCATTTTGCCGGACTTGTGGCCGGGGGCGTACATCCCTCCCCGGTTCCACACGCGCAGTTCGTGACTACGACTACGCATAAAACGCTGCGCGGTCCGCGCGCAGGAATGATCCTGTGCAAACAGGAATACGCGACCGCTGTAGATAAGAATGTTTTCCCGGGACATCAGGGTGGACCGCTAGTTCACATCATCGCCGCCAAAGCCGTAGCGTTCAAAGAAGCGCTCGATCCTTCATTCAAAGATTACGCGCGGCAGATCATCGCCAATGCCAAAGTCCTGTCGCAGACGTTGAAAGATGCCGGATACCGCATCATCTCCGATGGAACTGACACCCATCTGATGCTCGTCGATGTCTTTGCCAAAGGCATGCTGGGCAGCGAAGCGGAATCGGCTCTGGGAAAAGCCGGCATCACGGTTAACAAAAACGCAATTCCCTTCGATACCAATCCACCGCTCAAGCCCAGCGGCATCCGCATCGGCACGCCGGCGATGACTACCCGCGGAATGAAAGAACCCGAAATGGAACAGATCGGACGCTGGATTGCCGAAGCGCTTGAACGGCGGTCCGACGACAAGGCTCTGGACCGCGTTCGTCATCAGGTTTTCGAATTGGCGGAGCAGTTCCCGCTGTATAGCGAGCGGAGAACGAAGTAAGCGGCCACCAACTGATCCGGTCCGATCGCAGCTCCGTAGCGGCTTAACCCGGTAAGGCCCCGATATTGTTATAGCTGATCCTTAAGCTCTCGATGGGTGGACGTTCACTTTCGTCCTGCTCGACGAAATAATGCTCCACGCCGTACTTCTGTGCGAGATTGAGAACCGCCTTCCAGTTGATGCTTCCATTTCCCACTTCGGTAAAGTGCTCAGCGGCTGAGTTGAGCTGCTGCGAAGGTGGAAATCCCGACTTGCGATCTTTGAGATGAAGCAGCCGAATGCGCTTTCCCAGCCTCTGCAGCATCGCGACTGGGTCCTGTCCCGCTTGCGTGATCCAGTAGCAATCCATTTCAAAGCAGACCAATTTGGGATCCGTTTTAGCAACCAGCGTCTCAAAACCGGTGGTCTGTCCTAATTTCCGAAATTCGTAATTGTGATTGTGGAATCCGAAGCGCATGCCCATGCTCTTCGCGCGCTCTCCGCATTTGTTGAAGTTTTCGGCGGCACGGGCGAATCCGTCCACTGAATCGCGCATGTTTTCGGGAAGCATTGGGCACACCACGTATTCGACGCCGAGCTCGCGCGCATAATCGAGCTTGTCGGGAAGGCCGGCATAATCGAAGTGTCCGCTGGGAACTCTTAGACCCGCGTCAGTGATCATCGTTCTCAGCTCTTTTGCTGGATGCGTATAGACGTTCCAGTAAGTCTCAACCTCGTCGTAGCCGATCGCGCGAATCTGCTTCAGGACTCCAGGCAAATCGGATTCGGCTTGTTTGCGAACGGTGTAGAGCTGAACACCAAGTCTGCGGCGGCTCGCGGCAAAGCCTCTACGGGCGGCGATGACCGAAGCGAGTCCCCCAATGCCGACAGCCAGAAACTTTCGACGCGAGAGCATGGCGGAAATACTACCAGCTCAGTTGGTAGAACTCGGTACGCACTGAAGGGCAGCACCTAAGGGAACACGTGCGCTTTTATGTTTGTGTTCGCAGGGCTCGTCTCTCCATGATTAAATCGCAATGAGATGAACTCCCCCAATCAAGTCACCGGGCCGGACCTGAGCATCACCTTTTGCGGCATTCATTTCAAGAATCCCATCATCGCCGCCAGTGGAACTTTCGGATACGGCGTCGAATTCGAGGATATCGTCACGCTCGAGAAGCTCGGCGGATTCGTCGTGAAAGGCCTTTCGCCCGAGCCGATGGCCGGCAATCCTCCGCCGCGCATGTTTGAGACCGCTGCGGGCATGTTGAACGCCATCGGTCTGCAAAATATCGGAGCAGAAGCTTTTCTGCGCGACAAGCTGCCGATCCTTGCGCGGAAGAAGAACGTTGTGGTGATCGCTAATGTCTTCGGCCACTCGCGAGAGGACTATGAAGCTGTGATTCGAACGTTGAACGAAGGCGAAGGCATTGCCGCCTACGAGCTCAACGTGTCGTGTCCGAACACAAAGCAGGGCGGCGTCAGCTTCGGCAGTGATCCGCACATGCTCGAAGAAGTGGTGTCTACATGCAAGCAGCATGCGAGGCGTCCGTTGATCGTGAAGCTTTCTCCCAACGTGACCAGCATTCCGATGATGGCGCGCGTTGCAGAGGAATCAGGCGCCGATGCGCTTTCGCTAGTCAACACATTCGTCGCTCTCGCCATCGATCCAGAAACCCGCAAACCGAGGATCTCGAACCTCATCGCCGGCCTTTCCGGACCAGCGATTAAGCCAATCGCGCTAAGGATGGTCTACGAGGCTGCGCGGACCGTTAATATTCCCGTAATAGGAATGGGAGGAATCAGCAGCGGCAGTGATGTAATCGAATTCCTGCTGGCTGGAGCCGCCGCCGTACAGGTGGGAACCGCGAGCTACTTCGATCCTTGCGCGACGGAGCACATCGTGGATCAACTCTATCGCTGGTGCCTCGAGCATCGCATCAAGGATATTAAGGAGTTAATCGGGGGATTGCAGGTCGAAGCCTGACCTTAGATTTTATTCGATCACCGCAAGAACGTCGCCGGCGTTCACCGCGGCGCCTTCAACCGCAAGCAGCTTTACCACTCTGCCTTTCTTGGGCGATTTGAGTTCGTTCTGCATCTTCATTGCTTCGATCACAACGACGCCGGAGCCCTGCTCGACTTCCGAGCCTTCGGCCGCAATCACACGCAAAACTTTTCCGGGCATTGGAGCTGTGATTTTCTTGGCACCTTCACCAGCGCCGACGCGAGCGCGACGCGAACGCCAGGAGCGCGGATCGCGCATCTCTACCGCGTAGCGGTCTCGCCCCACAACGATTTGCTGCTGGGCCGCGTTCAGCACGACCTCGTAAGACTCGCCCGCGATCAGTAACGAAAGCACGCCGCTCGCTGCAGCACTCGCGTTTACGGCAACATGATCGCCGTCCACCTTGCACAGCCAATTGCCGCCGTCCTGCTGTTCGAGTTCCACGCGATGATCGCGACCGTTCACCGTGACGTCGAAAATCATCGTTCGCGCAGCGCCTCCTGCCGCGCCACGTTCTTCCATTTGCCTGCCATCGCTGCTGCACCGTTTTCATGGCCGTTAACACGTGCTCGATTGCCATTCCTGGCAGATTGCAGGAGTGCGGCAGCAATAGCGGCGATCTTCTCTCCAGTGCCATTGTTGGAAGAAGCTGGCGCGCGAGACGACAACAAGCGATCGAGGTATCCAGTGTGTATGCGAGCAGCAGCGAACTCAGGGTCGTCGAGGATCTCGCGAAAGAGACCAAGATTGGTTGCGATGCCGCCGACGAAATACTCATCAAGCGCACGGCGTAAACGCCGAACCGCCTGCTCGCGGGTCGGAGCGTAAGCGATCAGCTTCGAAAGCATAGGATCGTAGTCGAGAGGAACGGTCCAGCCTTCGTAGATGCCGCTGTCTTCTCGAATGCCGGGACCTGACGGTGTGAGCAGCCGCGTAATCTGCCCCGGACTGGGAAAGAAGTTGTTGTCTGGATCTTCGGCGTAAACCCGCACTTCGATCGCGTGTCCGCGCAGTTGCAGGTCGCTTTGGGAAAACGGGAGCTGTGCTCCGGCGGCGATGAGAATCTGTAGATGAACCAGATCGAGTCCGGTGACAAGCTCCGTAACCGGGTGCTCTACCTGAAGACGCGTGTTCATCTCCAGGAAGTAGAAGTTGTTGTTTTGATCGACAAGAAACTCCACCGTTCCCGCGTTGAAATATCCCGCAGTGCGCGCGAGAGCGACTGCGGTTTCACCCATCGCTTGCCGCATGGCTGGATCAACGACCGCAGACGGTGCTTCCTCGATCACCTTTTGATGGCGTCGCTGAACCGAGCACTCGCGCTCGCCGAGATAGACCATGTTGCTGTGTTCATCGCCGAGCACCTGAATTTCAATGTGGCGAGGCTCAACGATCAGCTTCTCGATGTAAACGTCATCATTGCCGAAAGCGCGCAGCGCCTCGCTCTTTGCTGAGGTGAACGCAGAGGCGAGTTCGTCGCGAGCATTCACACGGCGCATGCCCTTGCCGCCACCTCCCGCTGCTGCCTTCAGCATCACGGGATACTCAACTTGCTCCGCAACCTGCTCAGCATCGGCAAGTGAATCCAGCGCGCGAACTGATCCGGGAACGCGCGGTAAACCGGCTCGGTCTGCCGCTTCGCGAGCTCGTGTCTTTGAACCCATTGCTTCCATCGCTGAAGCCGAAGGGCCGATGAATTTTACGCGTGCGTCTGCGCACGCTTTCGCGAAGTGGGCGTTTTCGGAAAGAAACCCGTAGCCGGGGTGAATCGCGTCGGCCCCACTGCGGCGGGCTACATCAAGGATGCGTTCAATGTTGAGGTACGACTCTCGCGCCGATGCCGGTCCAATGTGATAAGCCTCGTCGGCCTTCATCACATGCAGAGCTGCGCGGTCAACATCTGAGAATACTGCCACAGTCGGAATGCCAAGCTCGCGGCACGCGCGAATTACGCGCAGGGCAATCTCGCCGCGATTGGCCACGAGAATTTTCTTGAATAGCGGCGCCATGGTGAAGGGAGATTTAACCACAGAGGACACGCAGAGCACAGAGGCAGAGAATGAAACGGAGGACTTGATTGTCTGCCGCTCTGCGCCCTGTGGTGATCAATGCGCCTTACCTTCCCGTGCCATTCGGATACAGAAGAATTTTGCTGGCTTCGCCAGTCTTAAGCCGCTCCATTCCTTTGCTGAAGTCTTTCAGAGGCATGCGATCTGTGATCACAGGAGATAAATCCAGCTTGCCTGCCTTCAGTAGAGCCTGCATCTGATACCAGGTCTTATACATCAGCCGGCCGTTGATTCCCTGCACGATTGCGCCTTTGAAAATCAGATCTTCAGCGAAGTTCATCTTAATGGGCACTGAGGGAATACCGAGGAGGGACACACGTCCGCCGAGACGCAGGATGTCGAACCCAGTCTTAATGCCATCTGGATGACCAGACATTTCGAGGACCACGTCGATGCCGGTTCCGTCGGTGCGCTCCAGAACGAATTTCTTTACGTTGTCCTTGCTCGGATCGCACACGTGATCAGCTTTCATCGCCTTAGCAAGCTTGCGACGGTGCTCGTTGACTTCAAGCGCGAAAACCTGAGCCGCTCCGACTGCGCGCGCAACCGCAATGGAGAATAGTCCGATAGGACCACAGCCGATCACAGCAACTGTTTTCGCCGCGATCTCTCCCGCGAGCACTGTGTGAACAGCATTGCCGAGTGGATCGAGAATCGAGGCGTAATCCGGAGGAATCGACGGATCGAGCTTCCAGATGTTCGACTCGGGAATTTTGACGTAGTCGGCGAAAGCGCCGTCGGCATCGACGCCGATGATCTTCACGTGCTGGCAGATATGCGCCTCGCCAGTGCGGCATTGCAGGCACTTGCCGCAGTTCACGTGCATCTCGGCTGAAACGAAATCGCCTTCTTTTACGCTGGTGACCTCGCGTCCTACGGCTGCAACGGTGCCGCAGAACTCATGACCAGGAACCAGCGGCGGACGAATACGCTTCTGCGCCCACGCGTCCCACTCGTAGATATGCAGGTCGGTGCCGCAAATGGAAGCGACTTTCACCTTCACGAGAACGTCGTTTGGACCGATCTCGGGAAGCGGAACCTGGCGCACCTCCGATCCGGGCGCCGCCTGCGGCTTTACGATGGCCTGCATGGTTTCAGGCATTCAAAAACGTCTCCCTTAGCACATACCCGCATCGCGAATGCGGACAAAACTTTTCAGTGTATCACTCGTACACAGCCGGCACGAAGGAAGCAAATCAGCAGCGCGGCTTTTGCTTTGCAATTTCGAAAGCTCAGTTATATATAGAGGACCGTGGCTGGCGCACCTGTCTCGATCCACTCGTCGGCAACTCGAGCGGCCAGCCGCTGGGTTCAGCTCATCGCCGGCATTGTCGCCATGATGGCGGTGGCGAATCTGCAGTACTCGTGGACGCTCTTTACTGGCGAACTCACCGCCAGCCTTCACGCCACATTACCTGCGATCCAAGTGGCATTCTCGACATTTCTCATCGCAGTCACCTGGCTCGTTCCTTTTGACGGCTACCTGATCGATCGCTTCGGTCCGCGACCGATCATGATCTCCGCTGGAGTGCTCGTCGGCATCGGCTGGATCGGAGCCGGGAAGGCTTCGAGCGTCACTGAGCTCGTGATCGTCTACACCATAGGCGGCATCGGCGCTGGCATCGTTTACGGTGGGACGATCGGCAATGCGTTGAAGTGGTTTCCCGATCATCGGGGACTTTGCGTTGGCTTGACAAGCGGCGCATATGGACTTGGGACAGCGCTGACCGTTTCGGGAATTGCATCGATGATCCGCTCCTCAGGATATGCGCGGACTTTCATCGTATGGGGACTGGCGCAGGGAATTGTGGTTGTCCTGTCGGCACTCGTGATGGAGAACCCACCCGACGGCTGGATGCCCCCGGCCTATGAACCAAGCCGCCAACAAGCGGCGGCAAAGGTCTTGAACTCCGGGCTTGAGATGTCGCCCTGGCAGATGATGCGCACTGGCCCATTCTGGCTCATCTACCTGATGATGACGCTCATGTCGTTCGGCGGACTGATGGTCACCGCGCAGCTAAGTCCGATTGCGAAGTTCTACAACGTGGACAAAGTAGTCGTGATCTTCGGCATGTCCGCTCTGGTGCTCGCCATTCAGATCGATCGCATTCTCAATGGGCTTACGCGCCCATTTTGGGGCTGGGTCTCGGACCATCTCGGGCGAGAGAATACGATGTTTGCCGCATTCACGCTGGAAGCGGCCGCGGTATTCCTCCTGTTGCGTCTAGCCGATCATCCCGTTTGGTTCATCGCACTCTCCGGCCTGTGCTTCTTCGCGTGGGGTGAAATCTTCTCGTTGTTTCCATCGATTACTGCGGATCTGTTCGGAGCAAAATGGGCGACGACAAACTTCGGAGTAGTGCTCACCGGTGCAGGAGTTGCCTCCATCTTCGCGGGGCCGATAGCGGCAATGGCTTCAGTGAAATCAGGAAATTGGACCAGCGTCTTCTGGGCGATGATCGCCTGCGACATCATCTCAGCCCTGCTCGCACTTTTCTGGCTCAAGCCCACGGCACGCAGGATGCTGCCCAAACTGAAGCCGCACAATCCGTAAAATCCGTGGGATCAGTGGCGGTTTTGGTTTTACAAATCCTTGACAATTCGTCCCTGACCGGTTGATACCCTAAAGCAGCCAAAACTCAGCATGGATCGTATTCTCGTTATTGAAGACGACCCGAAGGTTCAACGGGCGATGAGCCGTCTTTTTGAGCCGGAAGGCTTCGTCGTTGAAATTGCAGGAACTGGTGAGGCGGGCCTCCAGGCGCTTGCTGCCCGCCAGCCGAATGTTGTCATACTCGATTTGCGCATGCCCGGAATGGGAGGACGGGAAGTTTGCCAGCAGATCAAGCGCCGAACTCCCGCAATGCCGATCATCGTGGTCAGCGCGGCATCCGACGTAATGGACAAAGTGCTGCTGCTGGAGCTTGGCGCCGACGACTACGTTACGAAGCCGTTCTCCCCGCGCGAACTTCTGGCGCGCACGCGTGCAGCGCTACGGCGCTCCGCCCGAGTTCCCAATGAGGAACGGTTTGCTTTCGACGAAGTTGCCGTAGACTTCACGCGCATGCAGCTCACTCGATCCGGCGAGCCCGTGACCATGACCGCGCAGGAGTTCAAAGTGCTGAAGTTCATGGTAGAAAATCGCGAGCGCGTGATCTCGCGCGATGAGCTACTGAACGAAGTCTGGGGCTATCAGGATTATCCAAGCACGCGCACGGTGGACAATCACATTCTCAAGCTCCGCCAGAAGCTGGAACAGGAGCCGGCGAATCCCGCGCACTTCCTGACCGTACATGGCGTAGGATACCGCTTCGTGCCGTAGTCAATTCCGTGACCCTTCGCGCCAAATTCCTGCTTGCGCTTCTGCTCATCTCCGTCTTCCTGACGGGCGCCAGCCTCATCGTTGTTCGCCGCGTTGTCAGCGCGCATGTTCGCGCACAGGTCGTTCAGGACGTACACAACTCCGTTACAACCTTCGAAAACGTCCAGCGCCAGCGCGAAGAAAACCTGGTGCGCTCGGCCGATCTTATGGCTGATTTATCGATCGTCCGAGCTCTGATGACTACGCATCACGCTGCCACGATTCAGGATGCTTCGGCAGAACAATGGCAAACTGCCGGCAGCGATCTTCTTGTTCTCACCGACGCCAGCGGCAAGATGATGGCCCTGCAGTCAAATGCCCGGGATTTGAAGCGCGAGCAAATCCAAACGCAGGTAATTTCATCGCTGCCTCCAGCAGAAGGTGTTTCATGGTGGCTCTGCGGGAATCATTTGTTCGAGATCGCGATGCGGCCCATTTATTTAGGCGAGGCAGAACGCAATCGCGTGATTGGATTTCTGGCGCTTGGATCGGAAATCGATGAAAAAGTCGCGCGCGAGCTGAGCCAGGTCGCAGGCAGTCAAGTGATCTTCCGCGCCAACGATGCGCTCGTGCGCAGCACGCTTCCGCCTGCACAGGAACGGGATTTCTCGTCACAGCTTTCGGCTTCGCCGCTGGAGAGCGCGCCGCGCGAAATCAGTCTTGGCGACGAAAAGTTTCTTGCCGAGGATGTGCAGCTCTCGGCGGCTCCAACCAAGGTTCGGCTCACGGTTCTCAAGTCGCTCGATCAGTCCACGCGTTTCCTCACCGATCTCGATCGTCTCATTCTCGCCTTGGGAATTCTCGCTCTCGTCTTCGGTGCGACGCTGGTTTGGATCATCTCCAGCAGCATCACCAAGCCTCTGAGTTCCCTAGTGGAAGGTGTGCGCGCGCTGGGCCAGTCGGACTTCGAGTATCCACTGACCAAAGGCGGACGCGACGAAGTTGCGGAACTCACCGCAGCCTTCAGCCGCATGCGTGCCGATCTGCAACAAAGCCAGCACGAACTGCTCGAAAGCGAACGGCTCGCGACCATCGGACGCATGGCCAGCTCGATTTCGCACGATCTGCGGCACTATCTTTCCGCCATTTTTTCCAATGCAGAGTTCTTGAGCGACTCGCGCCGTGCTGTTGCGGAAAAGCAGGAGCTGTATGAAGAGATTCGAATCTCCGTCATGCAGATGAATGAGCTCATCGACTCGCTGCTCGAGTTTTCGAAGACGCGCGAGTCGCTGCGCCTCGGGCCCTCGCATCCTGAAGAAGCGATTCAGGCCGCCATCCAGAGTATCCGCACACGCCCGGAATTTCGGAACGTGGCATTTGCCGTTAGCTCCACCGGCACGCGTGAAGGCATGTACGACATCAAACGCCTGGAGCGTGTCTTTCACAATCTTTTCTTAAATGCGTGCGAGGCGGCCTGCGCTGAATCGGGAAGGATTCAGGTGGACGTCCGCGAACTGGATAGCAGAGTCGAAATTCGCGTAATCGACAACGGACGCGGTATTTCGCAAGATCACCAAGCCAAAATCTTCGAACCTTTCTTCACGCACGGCAAAGCCAATGGTACCGGCCTGGGGCTGACCATCGCGCAGAAGATCGTTCAGGACCACGGCGGCGATCTCAGAATCGAGAAGACCTCAGCAGAAGGAACTACGATTCTCGTTACTCTGCCCGTTTTGGGAACCACTCCGGCAGGCTACAAGGTCGTAACCAGCACTCCGGTGAACGTGGTCTGACCTGACACGGGACCGGAAGCTCGAAGGAGTCTTGCACATGAAAGTTTCAATCGTCAGCGCTATGCTCCTGGCTCTTGCCAACGCAGCGCTCGGTCAGCACGCCCCGTCGACAAACACACCCAGCTCCGAGTCACAACTGGCGGACGCGGTGAAGCAGCTTCAAGCTGAGATTTCGCAGTTGCAAAACTCCGTGGCCGAACTGCGCACCGAGGCCGATCGCTATCGCGCGCAGACGCAGGAATTGGAGCGTCGGCTGGAGGCTATCTCGCCGAGCTCGGCTACACCGGGCACTGAAACTACGCCTCAGGCGTTAATTGCGCAGCCCGAGCAGGAACAGAATCCTTCATCGGCGACCGGCGCACGGCTGGCGAAGCTCGAAGACGAATATTCTCTGCTCACCGGCAAAGTGGACGATCAGTATCAGACGAAAGTTGAGAGCGGATCGAGATATCGCGTGCGACTCTCCGGCCTGGTCATGCTGAATATGTTCAGCAATCGCGGCGTTCCGGACAGCATCGACAATCCCGGAGTTGCGATTCCCAGCTATGGACTCTACGGAACGGGTTCGGTTGCGGGCACGCTGCGCCAGTCGCAGATGGGTGTCGAGATCTTCGGACCAGAATGGGCCGGAGCCCGAGTGAGCGGCGATCTCCGCTTCGACTTCGCCGGAGGCTTTCCCGATACGGACAACGGCAGCGTGCTCGGTTTGATGCGCTTGCGTACGGGCAATGTCCGCATGAATTGGTCGCACACGTCGATTACTGCCGGGCAAGACGCGCCCATGTTTTCTGCGATCTCGCCGACTTCGCTCATTGCCCTGGCGCAGCCCGAGTTCGCCTATACCGGCAATTTGTGGACGTGGGTGCCGCAACTGCAGCTGCAGCACTGGATCGATTTGGGAAATTCCCAGCGGCTGAATTTCTCGGCAGGCATTCTCGACCCGCTCACTGGTGAAAGTCCACGCGGGCAGTTTTATCGGGCGGCGGGAGCCGGCGAGCTCTCGCGCCAGCCCGGATACTCGGCACGTATCGGCTGGTCAGGTGGCAAGGATGAAGATCATCCTGCGTCGTTCAATATTGGCGGCTACTTCAGCCGGCAGAATTGGGGATTCAACCGCAGTGTCGACGGCTGGGCTGGAACCGCAGATTGGCAAATTCCGCTCGTCCATCGCCTCGGTCTGAAAGGCGAATTTTTCCGCGGAGAAGCGCTGGGCGGATTCGGCGCAAGCAGCGGCCAGAGTGTCGTCTACTCCGACGTGTTGCAAAATCCCTTCGCGATGGTGAAAGGTCTCAATGATGTTGGCGGATGGAGTCAGCTCAGTCTGCAAGCCAGACCGACTCTGCAGTTCAATGCCGGATACGGGCTCGATAATCCGTTCTCAAAGCAGATTCGGCAGTTCGCCGCGCATCAAAATGTCCTTTATCCCGGATTGGGAAGAAACACCAGTGCGATGGGCAATGTGATTTACCGCCCCCGCTCCGATCTTCTGTTCTCTGTTGAGTATCGGCATATCGTCTCTTCGAGGCTGACGAACGTGCGAGCTTCGGCCGACAATATCGGGATGGGTATTGGGTTGCTTTTCTGATGAGACCTGCTCCTCTTTTTCGAGTGGCGACAGTAGCCACAGCCTGGCTCTGTACGCTCGCGCTGCCTCTGCAATGCGCCGAGGTTACAACATCCGTGCGCGTAAGCGGTGTGAACGGCGGCGATCCGAGTGGGGCGGTGGTTTCATTCACGCCGATGGATTCAGCGCAGCGCGAGGCGCTCAAGGAAGCGCCCGTTCACGCCACTCTGCTTCAGAAGAACAAAACCTTTTTACCGCACGTGCTCGTAGTGCCGCCAGGATCGACGGTCGATTTTCCTAACCACGATCCGTTCTTTCACAACGTCTTTTCGCTGTTCGAGGGCAAAAGGTTCGATCTGGGACTTTACGAGTCGGGCGCAACTCGTTCGGTGAAGTTCGATCGCACCGGAGTGAGCTACATCTTCTGCAATATCCATCCGCAGATGAACGCGATTGTCATCTCGCTCGACACTCCGTATTACGCGATCGTCGGCAGCTCAGGCGAAGCCAAGATCGCGAACGTCCGGCCCGGTGAATATCTCATGCAGGTGTGGGCGGAAGGCCTGACGCGCGAGCAGATGGACAAGCTCTCGCGCCCAGTCACGGTAAATGATGCGCCGGTCAGGCTAGGAGTGCTGGAAATTCCATCGACGGAAACGCTGGCGCAACACAAAAACAAATACGGCCGCAACTATGATCCAACTTCCGCAGCGCCATACGATCCGCACTAAATCAAAGGCTTTGAACACGGAGGCCACGGAGGACCCGAAGGTTTGATTGCCTAGGCGGAACGCCTGAGAGGTGGGCGCCCCGAGTTCTCTTCCTTAGCACAGATTACAGCGGCTCCTCTATTTTCCTTTGTGCTCTCCGTGCCCTTTGTGTTCAAAGCCTTTGATTTTTCCCGAAAACCAGCAAAATCGGGTTACTCTCACAGCACACCTTTCCAGGAGCGCCTAATGGATCCAAGCCTGATTGGCTTTATTGTTCTTGCCGTCATCGTCGTTGCCACCATTCTCAGTGGATTGTTCACTGTCGACACTGCTGAAGCAGCGGTTATTCAGCGCTTCGGGAAATTCGTGCGCATCGCCGGCCCGGGATTGAATTTCAAGCTGCCGTGGTTCGAGCACGTGG
>DATEMI010000495.1:0-4307 GCA_035275665.1 Terriglobales bacterium
CTCTTGCAGCCAGCGGCTAACAATCTCGTCTGAACTTTCCAGCACGATTTCCGATACTCGTTTGCACGGCGCCTCGCCGCAGACGCGCGGATTGCGCGCCCTTTGTCGAAGAATCGCAATAAGAGTGGGAATATCCGCGGGCTTGGTGAGGTAGTCGTCAACCTGCCTGCGAATGGCTTCCAATGCGGACTGGAAATCGGGATAGCCGGTGAGGATAAATGTTGCCGCTTTTGGCTGCACCCGACGCATGGCGCTGACCAAAATGAAACCATCAGCGGGGCTGCCGATATTCAGGTCTGTCAGGAGAATGTCGAATGTGTGATGGTTGATGATCTCGAGTGCTTCGGGTACAGATGCCGCAACCCAGACTTCAAAGCCTTCGTTTCGCAAAATCACAGGGAGTGTCAGCCGGATGGATTCTTCATCATCGACGAACAAAATCCTGTGCCTGTCAGGAGGAGCGACTGCGTCTGTCACTTTTTCTTAGATGCGCACCCGGCTCTGATTCAGCAAACAAATCTCTAGAGAGCTGGTTGCGACCCAACTGGCGCCATGTCTGGGCAGGGTTGTATCTCCCAGAAGTCACTTCCGAAGGAGTGGGAGAGATCGCCAATGCCCGCTCTGGCTCGATCAGTTCCCGGCGGCTGGGCCCGTATTGAGGTGGAAGTTCGGCCGATCCTGGCCGGCCACTCCGCGCTTGTCTATGTAGTCTATTTCGACGCGGCTGCGGCGGCGCGCACCCGAAACTTCTTCGGCGTGATTGCAAGCGTGCGTTTCATCCTGCGCAGAGCGCGCGTTTCGTCGGGAGCGGCAAACGTCGAAGCTACACCGCGGCTGCGGTTGCGGCCGGTACGCCCACGCGATGCACGAAATCCTCAGCCTCCTTCGGCATGTCATAGTTGACAACATGGGCGACGTCGGCAACGTCGATGCCGCGCGCCGCGACATCGGTGGCAACCAGCGCGCGATGGTGTCCCTGGGCGAAGCTGCACAGGGCGGCATTGCGCTGGGATTGCGAACGGTCACCATGGATGGGGGTGGCGGAGTGTTCGGCGCGCGCCAGGCGGCGAGCCATGCGGTCAGCGCCGTGCTTCGTGCGCACGAAAACGAGGAATCTCCCCGCTTCCCGCACCCAGCAGATGCTCGAGCAATTCCTGCTTCTTCTCGATGGGAACTTCAAAACTGCGCAACTCGACAGTGCGCCCGATGATCTTCGCGATCGTGTGGCCGCGCGCGTCTCCCGCCACCAGGGTGACAGTGAGCCCCCGCAAATTAACGGGCACCTAAGATGCCCGGGGCGTTACATGGCGCCATACGTCTCGTCGAAATGCCATCATCTTTACAGATGATGGCAGAAGGCGACGAAGTCCGGCGCTTGTCGGTCGAGGCTCGATTGCTTCGATTGCGAGGCTCGATGGTTGTCGGGCAGGTCACGCTGGCGCTCTGTCAACTCAGGGAATCGCTGGCAGTGTCCAAAAGACTCCGCATGTGGTCGAGAGAGCTGAGGCTCCACGCCGAGGAAACGAAGACTACAGAGCGTTGCGGCCCGGACGCGGGCGAAGGGTAGCTCCGACCAGGAGCAGAAGAGACGCGTCTGATGCGCGGGCGCATCCACCATTTTCAGGTGCACACGTTGGGATTGCATCAGGCAAACGCAGAGTTCCCTCAGAAGAATCTCGAGCGGCGTTAGCTCGGAGCCAGGTGACAGCGCACGAGCTTCCGCTTGCCCGGTCAACAATCCACGAACCAGACGTTCTACACCAGTGTCGGCTCATGTCCCCTGCAAGCCCGGCGATCCTTTTCGACGGCCTTTTTAGTGACGACAACGACCCCAGCTTCCGTCAGGTGATAGCGCGATTCGTCAGCGGCCCGATCGAAGCCAATCGACGATCCCTCCCGGATCTGGACACCCTCGTCAAGAATCGCTCTCCTGATCATGCACTTTGCCCCTACCGTGCAATTGTCGAACAGGATAGAGTCCTCAACCACAGCCTCAGAATGAATCCTGACGCCGCGGCCCAGTACCGAGCCCGAAACTGAACCGCCGGAAAGAATGCACCCACCGGATACTATCGACCCCATCGCCTGCCCGGGCCGGCCGTGTTCGTCAAAAGTGAACTTCGCGCAGGGATCCGGATAGCTCGCCGTGCGAATGGGCCAATGCGGGTTATACAAATTGAGCGACGGCACAAGCCCGCACATATCCCGCTGCGCTTCGTAATAAGCATCCAGAGTGCCCACGTCGCGCCAGTACGCCGGAGCGGGAGCGGGCTCACCGGGAATGACATTCGTTTGAAAATTGTAGGCGCGCATGTTTGTTCGCCCCAGCATCCCTGGCAGAATGTCTCGCCCAAAATCGTGATGGCTGTTCAGTCGCTGGGCATCTGCCTGCAGCTCCCGATACAAAGATTCGGCCGAGAAGACATAGTTCCCCATCGACGCGTAGATCATTCCTGGTACACCAGGGATCGATGGCGCGCGATCGCTCTTCTCGTGAAAGGCATGGATAGCTCCGTCTTCATCGGCCTCAATCACTCCAAACGCAGTTGCCAGTTCGTGCGGGACCGGGATCGCTGCCACCGTCACATCCGCGTGCATTCGCTCGTGAAAGTCGATCATGTGCTGAACATTCATCCGGTAGATATGATCTGCGCTGAAAATTGCCACCAGGCCATTTTCTGGAATATCGAGGAGAGAGAGATTTTGGTAAATCGCGTCGGCCGTTCCGCGATACCAGGAGTCATCTGCTGTTCTCATCTGCGCAGGAACTGGGATAATGAACTGCTCGTTGAGAAGACCGCCGAACTGCCAGCCGTCTCGCAAATGCCGCAACAGCGAATGGCTCCGGTACTGCACCAGAACGTAAATCGCGCAGAGTCCGGAGTTGACAAGATTGCTCAGAGCGAAATCGATGATTCGGTATTTGCCTCCGAAAGGGACAGCCGGCTTTGCGCTGTCTTCCGTCAGGGGCAGAAGACGGTTTCCGGCACCGCCAGCAAGAACAAACGTCACTACCCTGGTTGCCACCTGTGGAGGCCTTTCACCCGCGCATCGGCCCCAGTTCCGGAGCCCGCTCAGTATCGAAATGTATTCCCAGCCGCGAGGTAGCGGCTAACTCTGCCTCTGGAGTCGCCGTTCCGCAAATCTGCACCGATGGATCACTCGCTGAACGGAACCCCATACATCAGGAGCGCCGTTGGAGGCGGGCGATGCCGCGCGCCGACGAGGGTCGGATTTCTGCCCATGGCCTTCCAGATGAGAAGCGCGCTGGCGTTCATATACAACAACCGCATCTGGTCCGTGTTTGTGCCCCGTTCGCTGTAAATGCTGATGCTCGTCAGCAGATGGGTTTGACCCGATTCGACCAGATAAGTCCCCATAGCCAGGGGCGGGGCATTTTGGAGGTCCGCAACCTCATCGCTGTTCTGCGCGATCACTTCGTAGTGCATCGTTTTCGGCGGATACTCCGCATTTAGCCTGGACCACAGATCATTCGAAGTATGGCTGGACGGAAAGTGCTGGTTCCTGATGATGAGGTCTCCCGGTGCGTGAGCGGCAGCGGGTGCTGGATGATGCTTCCCATCGGCATAGTCTTCATTGTGCATTTGCTGTCCTTGCAAACCAATAGTAGCGGCGCCAGCAGTTGACGCAGCGGACGGCTCGCAGCCTGAACGGAGCGAGCAGCCCGTCCTGCCACTCCGGCTCCGCCGGTTCGAATTCGACAGAACTGCAGAGAGGACATTTTCTCCTCACCCAGAGCAGCCGCGGCATCAAAGGGGGCCAGTACAGTACTGCGGTTTTCATTGATGACTCCTCTTTGGCCCAGGAACACACGCGTCGGGGTGACCTGCAATCTTGGCGGCGCGCTGCCAAATCAAGATCGCTGCCGTGGCGATGGGATAGAAGCCTGTTTCGCCGCAAGCTGCCGAATCGTAATCTCGTCGATCGGGCTCAGCCAACCATTCTTCTGAATGTGCCGCGTGTGCAGTGTCGCTTTGGCGACGCGCAAGCCCATGTATCGCGAGAGCTGCACTGAGCCGAGCTCTGCTGCATTGAATCTCGCCTTAATGTGCGACAAAGCGCGCGTAATCGCCCGATGGATCGCCGCCTCATCCGTTCGGCCGCAACCCAGACAGGAACAGGAGGAATCGATCCACATAAAGTGCCATCCGGCATCCCGTACGGTCAGATCCAGCTGCGCAGGCGCTGCATTTTCAGCAACCATCCACTTCTTGTCGAACGTCTTCTGCTTCAAATGAAGCCCGGGGGGCAGAATGGAGCCCGCACGGGAAAAAACCGCCGGCGAC
>DATEMI010000496.1:0-23665 GCA_035275665.1 Terriglobales bacterium
ATAGAGATCGAGAAATTCGAGAAATTCGCTCAGCTTGCCACTTGCGCAGATCCTGCTGCCCAGCCATTTGCGCGTGAAGTCAAGAAACCGCGTGAGCTCGGTCGAATTGCGAGCAATTCCGAGAAGGTCGGCTGCCGCATAGATGGTCTGAACGAGGTCTTTGCTTTCACTTCCGTGTTGATCTGAAAAGACATGCAGCACGCGGAGCAATTCCGGGCCACCATTCACGTTTTCAAGCACAGTCGCGACTTTGGTGCCGCGCGCAGCCGAGGATAACTTCGCATGCAGCTCAGAAAGATCGACACCCGATCCCTCGCGCAGAGCAAGCCGGAAGAAACTCACATCCTCGTTGCGCGAATGCACGCAGTGTAGCCAGGCCACCACATCGCGGAGAGCATCGCTCTCGAACAGGTCGGTATCCTGCACTTCAAATGGAATCGAACGCGCTCCGAGTTCTTCGACCAGACCTTCGGCATTGGAGTGGCTGCGGAAGAGCACAGCACAGTCGCTCCAGCGCGCGCCGTCGGCGTGCACCGTCAGAATACGTTCGGCAACATCGGAGCACTCTTCACGGTAGTTCCGATATGGAACGACATCGACCGGTTGAGCGCCGAAGAGTAATCCGCTGCCGCGATTGCTCTCTTCAATATCCCGCGCCGAAACTAGCTTTTCGCGATCAAATTGCAGGCGACTGCCGCCTTCGGTCAGCTTCGGATTGTGGCGGATTGCCGCGTAGCCGCAGTCGAGTATGTTCTGCGTTGAGCGCTGGTTGTCTGCGAGGTTGATGAGATGCCGGCGTTCGAGCTTGTCAAATACATTGGCAAACTCATTGAAGGCTGCGCTGGACGCTCCGCGGAAATGATAGATGGCTTGATCGGGATCGCCCACTGCGAAGACATTTTGCGCTTCTCCGGCGAGCACTCGAGCCAGTTCGATCTGAGCGTGGTTCGAATCCTGGAACTCATCGATCAGCAGAAAGCGCGCGCTACTCCGCTCGCGCTGCAATAGCTGATCGTCATTTGTGAGCAGCGTAGCAGTACGGGAAACAAGCGCTCCGAACGTGAGCAGGCGCTTGTCCGCCAACATCCTCTCTACGGTCGTGAAAATCGCGGAGATCTCTTCACAGCGCTCCAAGACTTCATCGCGCGTCATCGTTTCAGCTTGCTTCTTCTTCGCGACGCGAGGGAGAGGCAACTCGCCGCTACTTACTCGCGCAACGTATTCTGCATAGACTTGTGCTGTAACCAGTTCATCGGAGCAGCGATCGAAAAAGGCGAGCAGATCTTTCAGAAAACGCCCTGGATTTGCCGCGCGTAAAAACCGATTCAGCGGCAGGTCGGCGACGCGCTGACGCAGGAACGTCCACAACTCACATTGATCGAGGAGCTGGAAATCGTCTCCTGCCTCTCGCAGAAGCTGATAGCAATATCCGTGGAACGTAGAGGCATTCAGACCGGCAGCGGCGATTCCGGCTGATGATTTCGCAACTCGCGATCGAATCTCGCGCGCAGCTTTGTGCGTGAACGTGAATGCTCGAATCTCGTTGGGGCGTGCGTGCTTACCGAGAATCAGCCGCGAGATGCGATGGACGAGAACACTGGTCTTGCCCGTGCCAGCGCCGGCGAGCACCAGCATGGGGCCGGACACATGATTGGCCGCTTCTTTTTGCTTCGAGTTTAGCTGCGAATACGAAATGCCCACGTGGCCTGCGACAAACGCGCCGTATCATTATGCGAAAGAAAGGCGAATTTCGCAACTTGGAAATTGCAGGTCTAAAGTGGAAATCGGAGAAATTTAGCCTTGTTGGTGGCGCGGGTGAGTACGATGTTGACGAGAGGAGAAGCGCGATGGCTCATCGCGGGGCAGTTCTTATCATCCGCGCACTGGTTGGCTGGGTGTTTCTGGTCGAGGGCATTCTCAAGTTTCGCTTGCCGCAAGAACTCGGTGTTGGTCGCTTCACAAACATAGGCATTCCCGCCCCTCACTTCATGGCCCCGTTTGTTGGCGGCGTGGAGATCGTCTGTGGCGCCCTGGTCATTCTCGGTTTGCTCACAAGATGGGCGTGCATTCCACTGCTGATTGACATCGTCGTCGCGATTCTTTCAACCAAGATTCCCATTCTGCTGGGCCATTCTTTCTGGCGATTCGCACTTCCCAATGTGAAACACTACGGTATTCTCGGAATGCTGCACGAGGCGCGCACGGATTTTTCGATGCTGTTCGGACTGCTGTTCCTACTGATTGTAGGACCGGGAAGTTTGGCTCTTGATGCGATGCGGCGCGGCTCGTAATTTGCGCTCACGATGATGCTGATGAAACACGAAAGAGAGACGCAGCCGAAAAAGAAACGCGGTCCCCTGTCGGCCACCACTGGCGGTTCTGTTATTGGAACTCTGGCGGACGTCCAGTGAGGCGCTCGATGCGCTTGGCTATGGGCGGATGTGTCGAGAATAGATTCGCGAGCGTGTCGCCGCCAATGAGCGGAGCTACGATGAACAAATGCGCCGTCGACGGCGTGGCAACTAGCGGGCGCCGCTTCGACCAGGCATCCAGCTTTTGCAGCGCGCGAGCAAGCGCATAAGGGTTCCCGGTAGTGTCCGCGCCAGTGTGATCGGCCTCGTACTCGCGCGAGCGAGAGACCGCCATCTGGATCAGCAGCGCGGCAACTGGTGCAAGGATCATCATCAGGATGGCCGCGAACCCGCCACCGCGATCGCGGTCATCGCGATCGCCATATCCGCCAAACATTCCTGCCCACATCAGTGAGCGCGCTAGGAAAGTAATTGCGCCAGCCAATGTTGCCGCGACAGAACTGATGAGGATGTCACGATTTCTGACATGGCCCAGTTCGTGTGCCAGCACGCCTTCCAGCTCTTCGTCATCAAGCAGATTAAGAATGCCCTGCGTCACCGCAACAGAAGCATGCGAAGGATTGCGTCCAGTAGCGAAGGCATTGGGCGAATCGGTGGGAATCACATAAATCTTCGGCATCGGCAGGCCGACGCGCTGCGTCATGCGCTCGACTACGTTGTAGACGCGCGGCAGATCTTCGCGCGAAGCCGGCTGCGCGCGATACATCGACAAAGCAATCTTGTCCGAGAAGAAATAGCTGAAGAAATTCATTACGGCGGCAATAGCCAGGCCAATGGCCATCCCATGCTGCGTACCCAGCCGCGCGCCGATCACCTCTCCGACAAACATCAGAAACAGCGTAAGGCCAGTAAGCAGCGCCAACGTTTTCAGGTTATTTCCCATAAGCTTCGTAGAAGTAGATGCTCCAGTCTGTCACGGGATTCGAGACACCGCAGCGCAACCATCCGTCGGCCTGCACCTAGCCTTGTCAATGGTACGCGGCCTGCACGGAAAATGTTCCGTGCATACAAAAACCCGGCCACGCACGGCCGGGTTGGCTGGAGGAAACGGATCGTCAGGCGGCTTTGTGACGGGTCTCAACGTTGCTGGATCCCTCGTCGAAATTCGTCAGGCTGCGGACAGCGGCAAGGGCGATGCCCATGCCCTGGAACAACTTCGACTCGCTCTCCTTTGAAAATCCGAGCAGATTCGGCAACGAGGCGACGAGAGCTGCCACGCCCGGATCGACATTGCCGTGAGTCTCGAAGCTGATCTTTTTCCAGACGCCTCCCGGACAATCAGTAAGAAAAATCAGGCCTCCGATGAGATTCCCGCACACAAACGATGACAGGGCAGCACGTTTGTTCTTTCTCCACAGCAGAGCTCCAGACAGTACGAATGCTCCTGCAGTTCCCCAATCGATGGCAGCGTGTATCCCGGGCGTGATTACCTTCGGCAAAGGCTTGGTGGCAAGTTCCGTCAGCTTCGTTGAAATTGGCATAGTTCGAGTTCGCTCCTCGTAAAAAGGATGCGGGGCTGTAAGGGCAAGTTGGCACGACCGGCAGCGCAGTCGAGGTCTGGGACCGGATATCGCACGCACGAAACAAAAACACCCTGCTTGGGCTGGCTGAATCTTGCGAGGGAATGCTGACCGATGGCCAGTCCCCCAAAATTTGGAATGCAAACGCAGGGTAAGCGACCACTCGGGAGGAATTTACACGGATGGCTGGGGTAAAGAGGCTCCGAAAAGCAAATGTGAAGCTCTCTGGGTGCGGTACTCGAGCTCCAGAACTCCAGAGTAAAACCCCTATTTTCTTTCACATACCGTGATTTCCGTTCACCGGGGCTGGATCGCCGTTCACTGATTCGTAACCCCCGTTCGGTGCTTAATTGTTTGGGCATACGGGGGAGGCCGATTAGTATGACGCTGTTGTGGTGTGCTCACCGCAGCGGACTGTAAATCTGGATTTCAATCTGGCGCCGCCCCCAAAGCGCAGTTACCGCGGCGAGGAGATACATGGATGCCGAAAGCTATTAAGTATGTAGAGAAGGCCGCCGCAATTGCAGCGAATGGCGCATGGCACGTTTTCGACAAGCTCAACAGCATCAATCCCAACCCGGCGTTCACGCCCAAGTGGTCCGATAAGCCCCTTCTTAAGTCCTATGAAAAGCAGAAGCCGCCTCTAGGCTGGCCCCGCACTACGGACTCGCTTTGTCCGCGCTGCGTACCCGAGATTCGCCAGCAGATTCTCGACGGCAAGCTGCCTACCGAGGTCCTGCTGAATGAGAAGGTCGGGGAGATCAAGGCCCAGATCATCGAACGCGATGGCAAGATCCTTATGGTTAAGGACTGCCCGATCCATGGCCACTTTGAAGACGTAATGGCCATCGATGTCGATTTCTTCCGCCATCTCGAAGAAGTTTTCCCCGGACGCGACATCCGCGCACACAACGACGACAAGCTGCACAACCACGGCACGTCAACCATCAAGCATGGCCGAGGTTCAGTGCTGACGATCGACCTCACGAACCGCTGCAACATGATGTGCGATCCATGCTTCATGGACGCCAACCAGGTCGGCTTTGTCCACGAGCTCACGTGGGAAGAAATCAAGACCATGCTCGACAACGCGATCTCGATTAAGCCGCGTCGTCAGATGTCAGTCCAGTTCTCCGGCGGCGAGCCGACGCTCTCGCCCTACTTCCTCGACGCGGTCGCGTACTCGCGCAAGGTCGGCTACAACTCGGTGCAGGCCGCTAGCAACGGCATTGAATTCGCAAAGAGCGAAGAGTTCTGCCGCCAGGCTGCCGAAGCTGGTCTGCGATATGTTTATCTCCAATTTGACGGTATCGGCAATGCCGCCAACTCGCACCGCAAAGTCGGTAACCTCTTCGACGTAAAGCTCAAGGCTATCCACAATCTGCACAACGCCGGCGTTGAGATCGTGCCGGTAACGACGATCGTCAATGGCATCAACAACGAGCAGGTTGGACGCATCATCCAGTTCGCATTAGACAATCCCAAGACGATCAGCTTCCTTAGCTTCCAGCCGGTTTCATTCACTGGACGCGATGAGGAAGTTACGGATGAGCGTCGTACGGCCCAGCGGTACACGCTGTCGCATCTCGCGCACGACGTGAAGGATCAAGTGGGAATTGGCGAACCCACGCGCGACTGGTTCCCGATTTCTTTTATGAGCACTTTCTCGGATTGGGCTGATCTTGTACATGGACCAAACGCCGATTGGGGACAGCTCTCCTGCGGGTGCCATCCCAATTGCGGAATCGGCACCGCCATGATGATCGACAAAGAGACGAAAGAAGCGGTTCCGATTCCAGCATTTCTGAAAATGGAACGGCTCGCTAAGGATGTTGCCCGCATCAACGATGCCGGCCGAGGCCGCTTGCTCTCGGTTCTCGGAATGGGATTCGCACTAATGCGCAACTACGATCCCTTCAAGGCTCCGACGCATTTTAAGATGAAGGACCTGCTGCAGAAGTTCGATAAGTCCTTTGGCGCAACCAAGGATGCCGACAAGAAATACGGCAGCGTGAAGGGCACGCGGAGTCTGGAAGACATCGAGAAGCGTCGCAAGGATCGGTGGAATTTCCTGTTCATCGCAGGCATGTGGTTCCAGGACCTCTTTAACTACGACTTCCGCCGCACCGAGCAGTGCATCATTCCGTACGCCACGCAGGAAGGCGAGATTTCATTCTGCGCCTACAACACCGGCGTGGGCTGGCGGAACATCATCGAGAAGATGCACATGACAGCCACGCTCACCAAATGGTACGAGGAGCATGGACGTCACGAGATTTTCGCCGGCGGCAAGAACGTTGGCCTGGAAGACACCTCGCACAAGCTGAAGCTGATTCAGGAACACGTGAATGCCGCAGCCAACTCTACGCTGGACCAACTCGGTATCGCTAAGAACGCCCGCGAAGAAAAGATTCGCGCACGCGACGCGAAGATCAAGCAAGACGCCGAGAACGCCCGCATGATGGCGCTGTATCGCAAGGAAATCCTCAAGGAGCAGGCTCCCGAAGGCGGATTTATTCCGGTTTCAAGCCTGATTTCACCTTCTCCCAGGAAGGCCGTTCAGGAAGCTCCGGAAGCAGAAGAGCCGGTGCTCGGAGATTGATTTAGTAGCTTGTCCTCTGATGTAGTCCTCTCAAGGCCGTCATCACGGACGGCCTTCGTTGTTCCTGCCGAATCTAATAGCCATGAAAGTCAGCGTTGCGGATGCGAAGAATCACCTTCCCGATTTAATCAAGGGGCCAAAACGGGAAGCCGGTAACCATCTGCTGACGAGGAATGCCTGTCGTGGACCTGGTTCCGACCACGAATCTCACCGACAACAAACCTCGGTTTGGTAGGTTGCGAGGCAAAATTGTGAAGATCGACCCACACTGGTGGAAGCCGATGACCGACGAGGAAGCTGAGGATTTTCTTGAAGGACGTTATTAAATGCGCGTTCTTCTGGATACGAGTGCTTTCATCTGGTCCGCAATTTCGCCGGAACTGTCTTTCAAAGGCCGCGATGAAGGTCCTTAGCTCGGAAGACACACTACGCGAAATCAGTCCTCTTTCATTATCAGAGATCGCGATCAAGCATGCTAAAGGAAAACTGAAATTTCCTAGAGAGTATGTGTACGCTGCCATTTCGGAACTGAGAGCTCGCGTTCTCGGCTATACGTCAACTCACGCGAGTCGGTTATTCGATGTTCCGCAGCATCACGCCGACCCGTTTGATCGCATGATCATCGCCCAAGCTTTGGCGGAAGAGATTCCGATTGTCACTTCTGATTCGCAATTTAAGCTTTATCGGGACGTAGAAGTGATTTGGTAAGGATTACGGAATTACGGCAGACGCTTCGTTCGAGAAGGCGCTCTCATTGCCGCTGCCGTCCACTGCAGTGACCACGTAGAAGTAGCTTTGGCCGGAGCTTACGCCCGAGTCGGTGAAGCCTGAAGCGGACTGGAGCGCTGTATTGAGCTTCTGATATGGGCCACCTGTCTGGGAACCGCGATAGACGTTGTATCCAACCACAACTGACGTGCTGGCTGTCCAACTCAGGCCGACGCTGTGTGCGGTAGCCGTTGTCCCAGTTCCGGTAAGTGACACACTCGCGGGAGAGTTTCCGGCGTCGCTGACGAACGTGGCATTGCCGTTGGCGGACCCAGTTGTTTGCGGAGTAAACGTCACCGCAACTGAAGTTGATTGACCTGCACTCACGGCAAAGGGCGTCGCTTTACTGATGCTAAATCCAAGACCAGTAACGCTGATTGATTGCACATTAACCGTCGCGGTTCCAGAATTGGAAAGCGTGAGATTCTTAGACGCGCTGCTCCCCACGTTGACGTTTCCAAAGGACGTTGACGCGGGAGAAACGTTCAGCGTTCCTATCGGCGTCGAAACTCCAGTTCCAGCCAGAGCTACAACTGTCGGCGAAGTGGCAAGATTGCTGGCCACTGATGCGGACCCACTGGCGCTTCCGACAGCCTGGGGAGTGAAGACAACGTTTGCTGTGTAGCTGGCGCCCGGAGCCACCGTCAACGGAAGCGTAACTCCGGGAACTGTGAAGGCCGATCCTGTGATGTTGATTGCAGTGATTACCAGGTTCGCTGTTCCCGTATTGGTAATTGTCACCGTTTTGGTGCTGCTGCTGCCCACCGTGGCCGAACCGAATGACAACGAATTTGGAGAAATGCTCGCCGACACTGTCGGACCCGATCCGGAGCCCGGCTGGTTGGACACGCCCGTGCTGCCGCATCCTGTAATCACCGGCAATGCAAACAGAACAACAATGGCGCAAGCCTGCGCTACTTTCATCGCAATCAAATTTCCCGGCTTCGTCACGGTTCTTTCTTCACCTCTCCCAAGCTCTGAACACAGGCAGCCAGAATGCAACCCTACCCTGCTCCCACGGTATGCGGAGAGGCCTGCTGCATCAATCTAAATGGGCCTTTGAAACGGTACGAAAGACGACTGCGGATCCTGTACTTCCGGCAACAGCTTTACGAGGTGGCGAAACAAGGGTATCTCGGCCGATACCCGAACAAACAAACCAAGAGTAGCACACGCTCGTGGGATGCCTGCAATCCGGCAAAAACCCGACAAAACCCTCTAGGTCAGTTCCGATTGCCGGCATCGTGCAACCAGAATTCGTGGTCCGCACTTGATTCCCAGACAATTGCGTGTGCCAAACATTGGCACGAAAATTCCAATTCTCGCGACTGCACTTCTCGGCCGTTCTTTTCTGAATTCGCCAGTGCCTGCTGGATCACTAACTTACAAGTTTGGCGCTCGAAGTGCCTATTCCAATTCAAAGATTGGCCGAAAACCTATGGAAGAGGAGTGGCGCCACGCATGGGCCGTTTGCAGGTTTGTGTGCTCCTCGTGACGGCGTTTTGGTCTTTGATCGGACTCAACAACTCAGCCGTATCACAAATATCGGGAAGCTCCCTCGCAATTGATCGGACCGTTTCGGGAAATCATTCTTCAGCGACGAATTCTGTGAAGACGCAGTCATTGTCTACTGCGAATGCGAACGAGTTATTGCTTGCATTCATCTCGACCGATTCGAGCTCTGCGAGCGGGAACACGGTAACCTCCGTGAATGGCGCGGGATTAACGTGGCAATTAGTCGGGCGCGCGAACGGCGTTCTGGGCAATGCAGAAATTTGGCGGGCATTCGCTCCCGCAATTTTGAGCAACGTCACCGTGACTGCTAATTTGGGACAAAGCGCAGCTGCTTCCATCACTGTCGTAGCGTTCAGCGGAGCCGATCCAAGTGGGAGTAATGGCTCCGGAGCTGTCGGCGCTACAGCTGCGTTCAGCGCCGTTTCCGGCGCTCCTACAGGGTCGCTAACCACCACACGAAACAACTCATGGGTATTTGGGGTCGGAGCTGACTGGGACGGCGCCATTGCGCGTACGCTCGGGCCCAACCAAACCATGGTCCATCAGTACCTGGCGACAGTGAACGACACCTACTGGGTACAGCGGCAAAACAGCGCGTCATCACCAGCCGGAACTACAGTCACAATTAATGACACAGCCCCCGCGACTGACAGCTACAATCTGGCGCTTGTCGAAGTTCTACCCGCTGCCGCTACGAGCCCCAATCCAGATTTCGGACTGACCATCTCGCCCTCGAGTCAGTCGGTCCAAGCGGGTGACAGCACCGCTTACAGCGCGACCGTTACCCCGATCAATGGATTTTCCGGTGCAGTCGATTTGAGTGTGTCCGGCTTGCCGAACGGAGTTACTGCATCGTTCAACCCTTCTTCGGTCACTGGTTCGGGAACATCGCAGTTGACCATTGCTACCAGGGAGTCAGTACCTTCAGGCACTTATCCGTTTACCGTTGCCGCGACCAGTGGCACGCTCACACATACGGTGAGTCTGAATCTCACGGTAAGCGCAGCAGCCGATTTTGCGCTGGCAGTCACGCCGTCGAATCAAACCGTACAACCCGGATCAAGCGCGAACTACACAACAACGATTACGGCGCAGAATGGATATTCGTCAGCGACAACTCTGACCGTTAGCGGACTGCCGGTTGGAGCAACCGCCAGTTTTGCTCCGCAAACCGTGACTGGCTCGGGCACCGCGCAGCTTACGATTGATGCTTCGAGCACGACACCCGCTGGGACATATTCGGTCACAGTTACGGGCACGAGCGGCGCACTCACGCATTCAGCCAAGGCAACTCTGGCCGTCAGTTCATCCGGAAATCCATCGATTCTGACGATAGACACGGTTTCGTCAGCAGACTCCTCCTCCGCGAATAGCCAGTCCTCAACCGCGCAGTTCTCGACGACTGGGTCAAACGAACTGCTACTCGCATTCATCTCGAGTGATTCGAGCACTTCCGGCGGGAACACCGTAACTTCCGTTACGGGTGCAGGATTAACGTGGCAGTTGGCAGCCCGCGCAAACGGGGTGTTGGGCGATGCGGAAATCTGGCGCGCTTTCGCTCCTGCAGTTTTGAGCAGCGCCACAATTAGCGCCAGCTTAGCGCAGAGCGCTGCCTCTTCGATTACAGTCGTGGCTTTCGCGGGCGTCGATTCCAGCGGCAGTAACGGTTCGGGCGCCGTCGGCGCTACCGCCATATTCAGCGCCACTTCCGGCGCTCCCACCGGATCCGTAACCACTACGCGCGACGGTTCTTGGGTATTTGCGGTCGGCGCCGATTGGGACAATGCCATCACACGCACTATCGGTTCCAACCAAACCACGGTGCACCAGTATTTGTCTTCGGCGAACGACACCTATTGGGTGCAGCGACAAAATAGCGCGTCATCCCAGGCCGGAACGGTAGTCACAATGAATGACACAGCGCCCATTACCGACAAATACAATTTCGCTCTGGTTGAAGTGCTGCCCACGAACGGTAGTGGAGTCGCGCCTAACCCAGACTTCAGCCTGACCGCATCTCCGCTTAGCCAGTCGGTACAAGTTGGAAAGAGCACCAGTTACGCGCTGACGATTACGGACTTAAATGGCTTTTCAGGCACCGCCAGTTTGAGCTGTTCGGGATTACCAAACGGGGCCACAGCATCGTTCAATCCGGCCTCGGTGAGTGGTTCAGGAATGTCGCAGGTGACGATTAATACCATGTCATCCGTCGCCCCAGGAAGTTATCCATTCACCGTGACGGCGACAAGCGGCAGCCTCACGCATAGCGTCAACCTGACACTGCTGGTCAGCGCAGCGGCAGACTTTTCGCTGGCGGTCACTCCCCTGAGTCAGTCGGTCCAGCCTGGAGCGAGCGTGAATTACACCGCAACCATCACTTCCCAAAACGGATTCGCTGCAACCACGAGCTTCGCAGTTACGGGACTGCCCACAGGTGCAATGACGAGTTTCACGCCATCATCGGTAACCGGCTCCGGCAGCACCCAACTGGCAATCAGCACCTCTACCACAACCCCTGCGGGCACTTATCCGCTCACCATCACAGCCTCAGGTGGCACGTTGAACCATTCAGCTTCCGCCACACTAGTGGTCAGCGCAGCGGCTGATTTCGGGACGACCGCCACGCCATCCAGCCAATCGATAACACCGGGAGCGTCAACGACGTACACGATAAATATCGCCGGCCAAAATGGATATTCCGGTGTAGCAAACCTCACTGCTACAGGCTTACCGAATGGCGCAACAGCTACTTTCAATCCCATATCGGTAAACGGAACCGGCAATTCGCAACTTACGGTGACTACTGTTGGATCCACTCCGGCAGGGAGTTATCCGTTAACGATCACAGCAACGAGTGGGAGCGAAGTGCATACCACGACGGTCACTTTGGTAATTTCCAACGGGGTTCTGCACTCGGTTTCTTTGATCTGGACTGACACGGATTCCGGTATCGCTGGATATAACGTGTATCGCTTTAGCCAAACCGGAAGTGGGTATACGAAGTTGAATAGCTCGGTGATGACCCAAACTTTGTACACCGATTCAACAGTTCAGTCCGGATCAACTTATTACTACGTGGTCACCGCCGTGAACAGCTCCGGCGCGGAAAGTGGATTTTCGACCGCAGCGCAGGCAGTGATTCCCTAGCATTTGGTTGTGATTGCTCGGTCCGGGTGAAGCGCCTTTCCTTTCAACTGGTACCGCTTAAACGAGCGGACATGACTGGAGCGGGAGGCATAGCTGGTCCATCCGTCTATGTTAACCATCAAGTAATATGCATTAGGCTGGCTTTACAGGCTTTTTTGAGACGACCTCAGGCGAATTCTCCCCCTTTTCAGCAAAGGAATTCCCGCGACTTGGCTTATAATCATTGTGTTTTCCCCCCGTAAACCCATAGTTTCTGTCTTCAGGAGTCAATTTTTGGCACGTTGCATTCTTGTCACTGGTGGCGCGGGCTTTATTGGAAGCAATTTCGTTTTGCGAACCGCCGCTGCTTCAGATGTTCACGTCATCAATCTAGATAAACTGACGTACGCAGGGAATCTCCACAATGTCGATTCGCTACGTGGGTCTTCTCGGTACACGTTTGTCCAAGGTGACATTCAGGATCGCGAGTTGGTTCGATCGCTCCTCAGGAAATACCAGGCTGCAGCGCTCGTACACTTCGCGGCAGAGAGCCACGTCGATCGTTCTATTTTGGGACCTGAGGAATTCATCCGCACGAATGTAGGTGGAACGTTTGCTTTATTGGAAGAGGCGAAGGCGTACTGGCAGGCGCTCGGAGCGGAGCAAAAGAGCGGCTTCCGTTTTCTACACGTTTCCACCGACGAAGTTTATGGCTCTCTGGGTCCGAGCGATCCGGCTTTCACAGAGAGCACCCCGTATGCGCCCAATAGCCCTTATGCTGCATCCAAGGCGTCTTCGGATCACCTCGTACGCGCCTATCATCACACCTATGGCCTGCCGACACTCACGAGCAATTGCTCGAACAACTACGGACCTTATCAGTTCCCGGAGAAACTAATTCCGCTAACGATTTTGAACGCTCTGAATGGCAGAGCGATTCCTGTTTACGGCGATGGCAAGAACGTGCGTGATTGGCTGTACGTCGAAGACCATTGTGATGCGATTTCGACAATCCTCAAGGTTGGAAAGCCCGGGGAGACGTACAACGTCGGCGGTTCGAGCGAGCAGGCGAACATCGATGTAGTTCATACGATTTGTGAGCTGATGGACGAGTTAGTTCCGCAATCGGCTTCCCGCCCGCACAAATCTCTAATTAAATTTGTCACCGACCGCCCTGGACATGATCGCCGATATGCAGTCGATGCAAGTAAGCTGCGCAAGGAACTCGGATGGCAGCCTCACGAAAACTTCCGCAGCGGCATACGCAAAACTATCGAATGGTACTTGGGACACAAGGAGTGGCTCGAAGCGGTGGTCTCCGGCGCATACAAAGATTGGATTGCGGCGCAATACGCTACGCGGTAGAAATCGCGAATTGACCTCAACACAGAAATGCAGGTTTAGTTTGAAACAACGAAAAGGAATTATTCTCGCCGGAGGCTCCGGCACGCGGCTCTATCCGGTCACTCATGTCGTCTCGAAGCAGTTGCTTCCGGTGTACGACAAACCGATGGTGTATTACCCGCTATGCACGCTCATGCTCGCCGGCCTCCAAGATGTCCTGATTATTTCCACTCCAACGGACACTCCGCGATTTCGCGACCTCCTCGGAGACGGGCGCCAATGGGGACTGAACCTTTCGTATTCCGTACAGCCAACTCCTGGTGGGCTCGCACAGGCATTTCTCATCGGTCGCGATTTTCTCGGCGGTGCTCCAAGCTGTCTGGTTCTCGGCGACAACATTTTCTATGGCCACGATCTTCCAGCGATGCTGCGATCGGCGAATTCTCGACAGAAGGGCGCGACCGTCTTTGCATATCAAGTTCAGGATCCGCATCGGTATGGTGTCGTGGAGCTCGATGCTGAAGGCCGCGCGTTGAGCATTGAAGAGAAACCCTCCGCCCCGAAGTCGCGTTTCGCAGTTACCGGATTGTATTTCTACGACGAGCACGCACCTCAGATTGCTTCTGAACTGAAGCCATCGCGTCGCGGCGAACTGGAGATCACAGACTTGAACCGCGTGTACATGAATCAGGGAGATCTTCGGGCCGAGATCATGGGCCGCGGAATCGCCTGGCTCGATACCGGCACTCATGACTCGCTGGTTGACGCCTCTCTGTTTATCCAAACCATTGAAAAGAGACAGGGCCTAAAAGTTGCGTGTCCGGAAGAAGTCGCATTCCGCTCTGGGTTCATCAATGCCGCGCATCTCGATAAACTAGCGACGGAATGTCAGAATCGGCAGTATGGCGCTTATTTGCGCCAGGTTCTCGAGGAATCCCGCTCAGACTCCGCGATAGCTGCCCCTGCAAGATGACAATCACGCCTACGGCTCTGCCGGACGTTCTGATTTTGGAACCGCGCGTCTTTGAAGACTCGCGGGGATTCTTCTTCGAAGCCTTCAACCGCCGCACCTGGGCGAGCGCTGGAATCGCTTCGGAGTTCGTGCAGGACAATCAGTCGTTTTCAAGGAAGCATGTGTTGCGCGGGCTGCATTATCAGATTCGCCAACCGCAGGGCAAATTAGTACGAGCGATTCGAGGCGAGATCTTCGATGTGGCGGTTGATATCCGAAAATCTTCACCGAGCTTTGGGAAATCACTCCACGTCACACTCTCGGCTGAAAATCGCAGAATGCTATGGATTCCCGCCGGGTTTGCGCACGGCTTTTTGGTAGTTTCCGAATCGGCGGAAGTTCTCTACAAGACGACAGATTTCTATGCGCCCGAACACGAACGAACGCTTCTTTGGAATGATCCGCAGCTTGCGATTGCGTGGCCGAGCGTCGCGGAGCCAATCTTGTCTGAGAAAGACCTCCGCGGATTACCACTTCATCGTGCAGAACTCTTTGACTAATAATCAATGACCTCCGCGAGCAAAGACCCAGTGCAAAGACCGATTTTGCTGCTTGGCAACACGGGCCAGCTTGGAGCCACATTGAGCCCGGCGCTTGCACGAATCGGAAACCTCATTGCGACTGACCGCACGGTGTTGGATTTCTCTAATCCCGAACATCTCCGCCAGGCTGTTTGCGACTACAAGCCGTCGGTCATCGTCAATGCGGCTGCATACACAGCTGTGGACAAGGCCGAAAGTGAACCGGAGTTAGCTCGTGCTGTAAATGCCGCTGCTCCCGCTGCACTCGCACAGGCTGCACGCGAGACCGATGCACTCTTGATTCATTACTCCACCGACTATGTTTTCGATGGCAGCAAAGCTTCTGCCTACGTCGAAACCGATCCTGTGAATCCTCTGAACGCATACGGGCGCACAAAAGGAGAAGGGGAAGTCGCCGTTCAGAAGAGCGGCTGCAGACATTTGATCTTTCGTACCAGTTGGGTTTACAGCGAACGTGGATCCAATTTCCTGCTCACGATGCTTCGTCTGGCTCGTCAACGAGATGAACTTCGCATCGTAAACGACCAGCTAGGCGCGCCAACATCTACTCATTCTCTTGCGCGCGCTACAGCAGAGATCATTCATAGATACAGCGCTGGAGGATGGCCGGATGGCAGAAACGGGTTATACCACCTGACCGATAGCGGTTCGACTTCGTGGTTCGGATTCGCAAAGACAATTCTGGAACAAGCTTCGAAGATTTTCGGCACTCGAATACCTCGATTGATCCCGATTACGAGCGCGGAATATCCAACTGCCGCTCGCCGACCGGCCAACTCCATTCTCAATTGTGAAAAGCTGAAGGTTACCTTTGAGATATCCATGCCGAAGTGGGAAAGCTCATTAGACGAAGTGCTGAATGCTGTTGCGGCGCAGCTGCCAGTCTCAGCACGCTAACGCTCTCAGTGCAGGGTGATGAGGAAGACTGCCTAGCGACCTACTTCTTCCCGTACTCCGTCGTGTAGTGCAATTTGATAGTTCCGCAAGTTCCCTGCTGATCCGAATAAACGACGCAACTATCGAACGGACGCGAATATACGTGAAGACTGACTGCTCGCTGGTTTAGCTCGGCAGGATTAAAAACCCGGTGGACAGGCTGAAGAGGGTCTACTGAAACAGGATTTTCCTGGTTGATCTCCAGCAGGTTCGTTGGTTCAATCTTGCACTTCCCCGCTACTTCGTCCTGCCACAGCACACGATAATTCTGAACTTTCAGGCGGCCGAGCGGCGCCGCCATCCAACAGTTTTGATCGCGGTGGTTGTGGATCGAGCTCACTTGCCCCACTTCCCAGCAGATCGCCATCAGTTCATAGAGAGGCGTCTTGTCGATAAGATTGCGCGTATAGTGCTGGCGGTCCCACACCAGATATGGAGTAAGTGTGTCTGGATTCACTGGATGCGTACGCAGGAAATCGTGTACTTCGTCCACTCTGTCGAACGCGGGAGCCGACACTCTGCGCAGTTCGGATGTGAACTCTTGAATCGAGAGCAATGTGTGGGCCTTTTGCGTTGTTATCGGAGCCATCGGATTTTTCCTCCTTTATCGTCGCACAGGAAGAGGTACGCAGGCTTGATTAAACTGCGCGCCCAGCTTATACCACAGCCATGCTCCGGCGTTATCGCCTTGCCCTTGGTCTCTGGATCTGCGGCGTTATCATGCTCTTTGTCGCGTTCATCAGCGCCTCGATCGTTCGGCGCGGAATTCCGGCCTATGAAAGCGGAGCCCGAGCATATTCCACGCAATGGGAGGCGCTTCCGCTTCCAATTCCCTTGCTGATCCTTGATTCGTGCATGTTGGTCGTTGGCTGCTTCGCTCTGGAACTGGCCCGCAGACGATCTGCAGGGGCGTCGTTGCAACAGCCTGCTCCGAAGAGCCCGTCTTGGTGGATTTATTCAGCCATTGCTCTCAACCTGGCTTTTCTTGCTGGTCAGACAATGGTCTGGCGATTGCTGAAAGCTCATGGAATCTCGATCAGCACCAACGCACGAATCTCGTTCTATTACGCACTCACCGGAACTTATGCGGTGCAGATCGCCATTGGACTGCTCGCGCTGACTTGGATCGTCGCCCGCCAGGCAAATTGGACGGCAATGGAACGTTACATCGCCATCGATCTTGCAACGTGGTATTTCGGCGCTATGACGGCGCTGTGGATTGTTGTGTTTTGTTTTCTGGTGTTCGCGTGAAGCTTAAATAACCGCGGTGATGCTGGTGCCTGTCGCAGCAAAAACTCCAGCCACTTCCACTTCTGCGATTTCGAGAAAGCAGCGCAACACGCTGGGATCAAACTGCGTTCCGCTGCCGGCGCTCAAGCGACGAATGGCTTCTTCGTAATCGAGACCTTTGCGATAGCAGCGGTTTGAAATCATGGCGTCGAATGCGTCGACAATCGATACGATGCGCGAGCCGAGAGGAATCTCCTCAGCTTTCAGACCGCCTGGATATCCGTTCCCATCGTATGACTCGTGATGATGCAGTGCGAACAAGCTGGCCTCTTCCAATCCGGGAAAAAGGCGCAGAATCGACCAACTGTATTCCGGATGCTTGTTCATAACTGCCCGCTCTTCGTCGGTGAGCTTGCTGGGCTTTTTCAAGATCGCATCGGGCACGCCGATTTTTCCAATGTCGTGCAGCAGGGCGGCCACTTCGTATTGATAGAGATTTTCTTCTTCAATGCCGAGCCTCCGCGCCACCCGCACAGCCCATTCAGCAAGGCGCGTGCTGTGGACTCCTGTATTGAGGTCCTTCAGATCAAGCAGTTGATTCAGCGCGCAGATGACGGCGGTGCGCATGGTCACCTGCTGCTCTTCGAGCTCCTTCACTCGAAGAAGCATCGGTGACCACGAATCAAACGTCTGATGGAGGCTCATTCCCATGAACTCGTTCCCGAATTAGAACAGACTGAATCCCAGGCCATTTCTCCAGGTCCTCACAGCCTGGTAGGTGTCCAGCACTCCCGCACCGAATTGCGAGTATGGAAGCGGCTGCGCGTTGCTGAGCGCCTGCGCCGCCTGCTGCTTGTTCAGGAACAGCGGATTCGATTGCGCCATCAGGGCTACCGTGCCCGAGACCAGCGGCGCGCTGAACGATGTGCCCCATCCTGCTGCGTAAGTATTGAACGGATAGGTCGTCATCACGGCTTCGCCGGGAGCTGAGAGCAGTACTGGAGGCGCTCCGTAATTCGAGAACGCCGAGGGTGTGTTGTTGTTCGACGTCGAGGCGACATCGATTACGTTGGGCAAGCTCGCCGGATAAACCGTCTCCATGCTGCCGTCATTGCCTGCCGACGCGACGCAGATCACGCCGCGGTTCGTCGCGTAATTAATAGCCGTTGCCAATTCCTGCGACGGGCTGGTGAAGTCGAAGCTCATGCTGATGACCTTCGCTCCGTGATTCACCGCGTAGTAGATCGCGCGGAGCACGTCAGAGGCATAACCGGTGCCGTTCGCATGGAACGCCTTCAGCGGTATGATCTGCGCCTGAGGTGCGACCAGGTGCACGATGCCTGCGGTCATGGTTCCGTGACCAAACGCTGCAAACTGTGAGCCGTCGAGAACGCCTACGGTCGACTGATCGAGCACTCCGACGGTGGACTGATTCACCTGCGCCGGCTGCTGAGAGCCGTCGAGAACGCCTACAGTCGACTGATTGATGTCCGCCATCTCCGATCCGCCGCTCTGGTTACGTGTGAAATCATAGCCGTAGATCAGATGGCTCTTAAGAATGGCGTTGTTCGGATCGACGCCAGTATCAATAATCGCGACGCGCACACCATTTCCGGTAACACCGAAGGCAGACTGCGTCTGTGCAGTGTTGATGATCTGATTCGGCGTCTGCAGAACGTAGCCTTCCCATACGGTTGCGCCGTAGTAGGAAACGGGCGTCTTGTCGCTTAGGTAATCAGGAGTGGCTCCGACGGTGCTTCCCTGCGTACTGACCGACTGGTCTGGCTCTACATTGGTAATCCCGGCGCCTGACAGAAGTTGGGTGACGAACACAACCGGGCTAAGCAGACTGGAAGTAGTTACGACGAACAACTGTCCGTCAGGATCACCGATGCCTTCGAGCACTTTGCAACCGAACACCAGGCAGGTGAGATTCAGGCCGAGCAAACCCTTGGTGTCGCGAACGATGTAGCGCGTTGTGGGCAGCAGTCCGCCCCCGCCCAGCAATCCGCCGAGCAGCTGCGCGTTGGCCTTCGGCGCAGGCGACGTGATCGCGAAACCGGGTTGAACGTAAACAGTGAACAGCGTCAGGACCAGAATGATGGAAATCCCGGCCTTGGATCTGCTGTATTGAGCCAGTTCTTTCGAGCTCTTCATTTCCTGCTCCAGAGACACGTTTCTCGGCACGATTTCGAATGGGGATTACAGCGGGGAGGAAACTAAAGTCTATGTCCCGTATTGGCTCTTTGACCAATTACGAAAGTAACCCATTCCTAATTCGGACCTCGGCTTGGATTCGACGGCCGCTTACGCTCGCTGATACCCGTAATCGGCAAATAAACAGGCGCCAAGTCGCCAACGGTAACCGATAACCGCAAATTACTTTTCAAAGCGAACTCCAGATGAAACTCGCCATTTGTATTGCTGATCGTGCTTGCCACGTTCTTTCTTCCATCTAGCAGCACCACCGGTACACCGGAAACCGGGTGATTCGGATGAGCGCTATCCAGCATCTGTCCAACCAGCGCCGCGCGTTCTGAGTTGTTCTCCGAATCGACGCGCATGTCTACGTAAACCGTTCCAACCCGATATAGCAACTGCCGGGCGGAAGCGACAGAAGCTCGTGCGCCGGCCGCCATCGGTTGCGCCATGCTATCAAAGAGCAGCTCAAATGCGGTCTTCGACTGCGGAGTTCTGTTCCGCTCCGTCGCGAAATACGCTTTGGCGATCTGAACGATTCCTGCAGGCGGCTCATATGCTGCTTCGTTTCCGCCAGCCCGGACGACGTCGCGGAATAAAGCCTTAATCTGCGAGCATTCCGAGCACTCATTCAGATGTTCGCGAACCGCGGCTACCTCGGCCTGCGGCAAGCTCTCTCGAATGAATTCAGCCAACTTTTCCTGAGCGATATGCTTCATCGTTTTCCCATCCGTTCCAGCAAGACCCTCGTTCCCGCCAGAACCTCACAACCTGAAATTAGCTTTCACTTGTCACTGCTTATAAGGGCTTCCAGCCAAAGCCGAAATATAGGGTCTCAGAAAAAGTCTTCATCCCGCCTTTTTAGCAGGAATATTTGCCCATCAGGACAAACGGAGCCCACTGATATGGATGGGGATAGCTCATCCGAACGGCGAGCATGGCTTCGCGCATGGCTGCCGCCTTCTCTTCGCCGTTCTGATAATGGCGATAAAACACGGTCATGAAATCCGCCGTGCTCTGGTCATGTACATCCCACAGGCTGAGCAGCAGTGACTGAGCACCGGCTTGAAACAGCCCGCGAGCTAACCCAATCAGTTCGTCGCCTGCCGCCACTACGTTGAGTCCCGTGGCACAGCCGCTAAGCGTTACCAGTTCAACAGGTAAACGGAGCTGGTAAAGATCGTAAAGACTCAGATACGAGTTCCCCATGCGAATCGAAGAGAACATCGGGCTGTCCTGCCGGAAATATCCATGAGTCGCGATGTGAACCAGTCGCGCTGTAGGTCCAGCCGTTTTCAGGATGTACTCGCTCGCGGCATTTCCCACAAACAGCTTCGGATGTGGAACGATGCCGCTCAAAGCTCGCAGCTCCTCCAGGATCAAGGGAGCATTTTGATCAGGAACTCCCATCAGCAGTGCCGCGCCCGAGGCATTTACGTGCTTCTTCGCGCAAACCGCATAGATGCTCGCGCTCGGCGCATAGGAAACCGTGTGGTCATCGATGAGATAGCGCTCGCCGTTGAACAATGCATGAAAAGGCACATAATGCAGCGCGCCGTGCGGTATGAAGAGAAGATGGCGCAAATCGAGCCGATCTCGAATTGGACCGAGCAACTCGTCGTATAGGGTTTTCAGATGAGCGTTTGTCGACTCAATCAAAGAATCGCGAAAAGCGGCTGCATACTCACTCCCAAGACGGAACTTTGATAGTTGAAACTGCAGCAACCGCAAAACATTAGCGATACGTGAAGCGAGGGTCACCGGAACAATGTGCAAGCGGTCGCGCCCGAGAATGCAGGCAAGAATGCGATCTCCAGTTTGAAAAAACTCAACGACTAGAGTCTCTGGAGTAATCGCTGCGCGAATCTCCTCAACAGAAAGGCTCTTGCCGGCCTGCAGCGGAGTGCCCTCGCTTGCAAGGTTCGATTCCTGCAGTACGCGAATCAGATCGGTTTCGCGCGTGCGAACCTGCTCCTCCAGTCGTTTGATATGCTCTGGCGAACGCTGCTCTGGACGGAGTTGTTCGAGTTCGATCAGGCTGTAGTACCAGTTGAGTTCGTCGCGCAAATTGCGCATGCGCCGCACCAGATCGCTTTGTCCGTGCTCTTCTCCGGCGATGTGTACGGGCTGGAGCATTTGGTCCATTAGTGTGCGGGATTTTGCTTCTTCGATATAACCAAAAGCTTCGACAACCGCATCCGCGCTGTATTGCCCACGCAGACACGAGTCCACCAGCAGCTCGTAAACCTCAAGACGGTTCTTGAGAAATGCCATCTTGAGTTCTTCTCCGCGCAGATTACTGCGCAAAGTTTCCAGGGCATCACGCGACATGCGAAAGCTTTCATAGGCTTGTCTGCGATTGCCTGAACTGGAATGGATCTGCCCCATCAGAAGAAAGGCCTGATGCTTAAGGATTGGGGCCTGCAGATCTTTCAGCTTCTCGATGGCCGCCGAGCATTCGCGGTGGGCAGCGGCGAGGTCATTCGTGCGCTGCGCGATACGCGCCAACAGCAGTCGACAGAGCACTGCTTTTCCGGGAAGCAGGGATGAATCAAAAAATTCCAGGGCAGCTTTGGCCAGTCGTCGCGACTCGAAAAGGCGGGCTTCATGGAAGAGAACCAGCGCCTGGTAAAGATCGATCAAGGAAGGCCAGACCTCGTTTTTTTCCGCCATGAACATCTCTCGCGAGCGCGTAAACAGCTTCAGGCTTTGGAATGCCTGCCCCTGCTGGCCCATGGCAATAGCTTCGAACGACAAGCACTTTGCCGCTTCGTAGCCCATGCCTAGCTTCTCAAATTCGGAATAGCCAAGGCGCGCGAGTTCCGCGGCCTCCGAGCTGAGATTCAGTTCCAGATAAAGCTCGGAGAGATCAAGGTTGCAGAGACCGTAGTGATATCGATCGCCAACTTCATTGCAACGCAGGCGCGTCGAACGCAACCTGTCGATCGCCTGGCTGTATTCACCGCGCAGGAAGTAGAGATATGCGATGTTGTAGTCGGCTTGCGCCACCAGCAGCGGCATGTTGTGCTGCGCGCAGTAATCGTGCGCGTGCTGATAGCTGTCTAGCGCCTGCTGGAATTCGCCAAGACCAATGAGGCAGACTGACAAATTGCTCAGGACCGCAGCAATTCCTTCCGAGTTCTCGTGCTTAAGAACGACATCGTAAGCACAGCGATAACAGGCAAGCGCCTCTGAGAATCGATCCTGCCGGTAATAAACATTACCCACATTAAGCTCTAGGCGGGCTAAGCGCAGCTCGTCACCAGCGGCAGCAAAGATTTCTCGTGCGCGATCCGCCGCCGCAAACGCTCGCTCGTACTCGCCACAGAGCGTCAGCGGAAGAATCGAGCCACTGAGGCTGCGGCCGAGTTCCGCCGTTTCGCTCAGCTTCTCCCAGGCTGCAATGGCACGATTGTGAAGCTCGATCGATTCTCGATAGTGTCCCGTCGCATACAGCGCGTTCGCTTTAGCCCGGTTTCCATAGGCAAGGGATCGTTCGTCACCGAGAATCTCAGCAACGGCAATTGCTCCTTCTGAGAGCGCTAGCGCCTCCTGCGTATTTATGCGCACCCTCTCTCGCGCAGCATCGGCGAGTTGCACGGCGAGTTCCGCTGAAAGCTCTGATCGATACTGATCCAGCATTTGTTGCCGTTGTGCCCGATCAGAGATTCCTGCGAAGTTGCGTAATAACTCTTCGCGCGGGGTGAGGGCGGCGGCGCTGCTCATCGGAGACGCCTCCTGGGCGCGAATCCGAGTGCCTCAAGCTGCTTGCGGAGCTTGTCGAGGCAGCGTCCGCGGATGAAGCCGATGGATCCGGTCGCAAGCCCAAGTTCGCGAGCGATCTGGTTGTAGGGCCGCGAGGGAGATTCGAAGAACAACATGCGAATCATCTGCGCGCATCGCGCCGGCACTCCGCTGATCGCGTCACGTAGAGTCTGCTCCCGTTCGACTTCTTCTACGATGCGATCTGCGCCTGGCCCAGACGGCATGAGATCATCCGTGATCTCGTCGTCGACAAACCGGCTCTGCTTCTGCTTCAATCGTGCGCACTTGTGAAGTGTAGTCTGAATAAGCCACTTCGGCAGCGCTCTGGGTTCGCGCAGGCGAGACAATTCCGAGTACAAATCGACGCACACTGCCTGGAAGATGTCGTTTGCATCGTCGCGCGAAAGATTCCACTTCAAGGGAATGGAGTAGATCAGCTTTTTGTACTTATCGATGAGCGCAGACCACGCCTCCTCGTTACCGGCAAGGCACTCGCGTACCAAACGCTCGTCGCTCCAGGCGCTCCGCTGTTCCGTTTCGGGTTTGGTTGTTGCAATCACTTCCTGAGCTCACTCCTCTGCTCACCTGCGGATGTCCGCATGAGGCGGGTCCGACCAGCCACCGTCGGCAGTGCTACTAAATACATGAATTCTCTATGCATGGCTTTTTCCCAAATCGATACGCCTGAAATCAAATGCATCAGCCAGCGTAAAATAAGAACCTGATACCAGCAC
>DATEMI010000497.1:0-12722 GCA_035275665.1 Terriglobales bacterium
TTGGCATCTCGATGTACCTGATCTGGTACTTCTCCGAATACTTCCTCTTCTCCCTATCGCTGCTGTATCTGGTCTCGGGGCTGATTGCGCGATTTGCCTATGCGCTCAAGCGGCGTCCGCCTGCGCCTCCTGTGTATGAGCCTGAATCTCGCGTGGACATGGCATGAATCGACCCGCCGGAGTTGCACAGATGTTTCGCGTCGCGATCGTCGGCGCAGCTACTCTCAAAGGCCGAGAACTCAAAGACGTTCTCGACGAGATGAATTTTCCGGCAGTCGATGTAAAGCTGCTCGATGATGACGAGTCGCTGGGCCAGATCGACCAAGTTGGAGACGAAGCCACTTTCATCCAGCCTGCCGATCCTGAGCACTTCCGCAACGTGGATTTCGCATTCTTCGCCTCCGATGCCGACTTCACCAAACGCCACTGGGCAAGCGCATTGCAGGCGGGAAGCACCGTGCTGGATCTGTCCTACGCGCTCGACGACCAGCCGAACGTGACGGTACGTTCGCCTTGGATTGAGAAGGAGATCGAGCGAGAGTCGGGCCAGCAATCTGGGCCGGAAGACCTGACGACTACGTCGGTGGTTGTTGCACATCCGGTGGCGACGGTCCTTGCGCTGCTGCTGCTTCGTGCACAAACTCTCGGCCCAATTCAAACTGCCGCGGCAACTGTATTCGAGCCCGTTTCGGAACAGGGCAAGCGGGGCATGGATGAGCTGCATCAGCAGACTGTGAATCTGCTCTCATTCACCTCCCTGCCGAAACAGGTGTTCGACGAGCAGCTGGCGTTCAATATGCTCGGGCGCTTCGGCGAAAGCTCGCTGTTGTCTCTTGCCGAGACCGAGAAGCGCATCGCGAAGCACTTCGGATCGCTGTGCAACGGACACGTGCAGGTACCTTCGCTGATGCTGGTGCAAGCTCCCACCTTTCACGCGCACACGTTTTCCATCTACATTCAGTTTGGCCGTGCGGTAGATGCTGGGAATTTTGCCAAAGCAATAGCAGGCGATCACGTGACCGTGATCGGTCCGGGGGAGGACGGCCCAAGCAATGTGAGCGCCGCAGGCCAAGGCACGGTGATGGTCTCGGTGCGGCCGGATCCGGCAAGCGCTAATGGCTTGTGGGTCTGGGCGGCGGCTGACAACTTAAAGATTTCCGCAATGACTGCTGTCGAGTGCGCTTCGACTCTTAGCACTATGAGGCCATTGGGGAAAGTGCAGTAAGAGCTGCTGGCCGCTTGGCTAACTTCTCAGGACTCGAATTTAGGGCGAATCGCTTTAAAAGAAGTTCACGGAGAGCAACGGCTGGACGTCAATTGTTCGCAACATGATTCAAGTCCTAAGACCTGTCATCCTAAGCCCTTGTGTTGGGCGAAGGATCTCCCGCGATCCTTCCGACGTAAATGCACTCATGAAGTTCCTCGGCCAGAAAAGCGTGACGGTTTCTCGTGGAAGAGCCATACCGGCGGCAATTCCGTGCGAAACATTGCGGGAGATCCTTCGCGCAACAGATGCGCTTCAGGATGACAGACCTGACACGATCTCTCGGTGCACCACGCGAATTATCGTCGCCAGCTCTTTGTGTTACTTGGAATTATTTTTGCTTTCAATCTCATTATTTCTGTCCGGTTGCGGATATCACACAGCCAACCATGCGCAAATCCACCTGCCTGCCGGGATCAACACGATTGCCGTTCCCATTTTCGGAAACAAAACCAACAGCTACAAAGCCGAACAAGTGCTCACGCAAGCCGTCGTGCGCGAGTTTACGAGCCGCAGTCCTTACAAAGTGATTCCGGCGGACAACGGCACAGCCGATGCGGTACTGCAGGGAACGCTGCTCACTACGAATGTCTATCCTTTAACTTTCGATTCACAAACGGGACGCCAATCGAGCGCGATCGTTCAACTGAACATGAGCGTGAAGCTTGTCGACAAGCACGGCAAGACGCTGTTCGAGAATCCCAATTACATGTTTCGCGAGCAGTATCAGGTGAGCCGCGAAGTCACCAGCTTCTTTGATGAAAGTCCGCCGGCGGTCGATCGGCTCTCGCGCGACTTTGCGCGCACACTGGTCGCCGAAATTCTGGAGGGCTTCTGATGGCGGGCCGCAGCTTTGCCGCGACGGATCGTTTCGTGTCCGATGTTTCCGTGCGCAAGC
Organism: Terriglobales bacterium; assembly: GCA_035275665.1. Taxonomy (GTDB): domain Bacteria; phylum Acidobacteriota; class Terriglobia; order Terriglobales; family Acidobacteriaceae; genus Gp1-AA112. Next base: position 2,163 of record DATEMI010000497.1, read on the forward strand.
TCCGTCCGGCATACGTGCTCGTCGGTGATGAAGTCTTCTTCCGTGATCGCTGCCGCGAGGCGTTGATTCAGCATCTCGTTAAGCCCGAGCTGCGCGATTTCAGCCTGCGCGATCTCGATTTGAGTGAAACCAGCATTGGAGAAATCCTTGATCTCGCGCGCACACCGTCGCTGATGTCGCCGTTCCAAGTCTTCTTTATCCGCGGAGTGAAGGCGCTCTACAGCCGCGGCTCGCATCAGGAAGAGTTTGCAGCGATCGGGGAGTACTGCACGAATCCCAATCCTGACGCGGTGGTGATCTTCGTAGCCGATCACATCAGCATTCCCGCCGACGCGCGCCGCATGGAGATGCAGGATAAAGATCGCTACGAACGCATCCGAGAAACTCTCGGCGAGTACTGCGCGGTAATCGAACTCGCGCGTGTCGATGAGAGCGACGGCATGCGGTGGGTGATTGAGCATGCTGCCAAAGAAGACGTGAAGGTCGATCCCGACGCGGCACGCGAGCTGGTGGACGCGCTCGGCGCGGACATGATGTTGGTAAGCAACGAACTCGAGAAGCTTATCCTGTTCGTCGGAGCAAAGAAGCGCATCACTCTCGGCGACGTGGAAACGATGGTACTCGCTGCGAAACAGCGCTCGCTCTACGAACTGACCGATGCGATCTCATCGAAGGATCGCGTGCGCGCACTCGCGGTTCTTGATGCCATGCTTTCGAGCGAAGAAGGCGAGGAGGCCGCGATCGGCCACATCTACATGCTTGCGCGCACCTTCCGCCAGATGCTGGTGATTCTCGAAAAGAACGTGCGCGATTCGCGGGCGATCTGGCAGGCATTGTGGCAGGGTTTTCGCTTACCTCCGTTTGCAGCCGAAGACGTGATTCGACAGGCCCGACGTTACAAATCGCGCCGCGAACTTACGCGTGCGCTCCGCTTGCTTGCACGTGCAGATCTGGCGCTGCGTTCTAATCCGACAAGCAAGCGCTTAGTACTCGAAAAGCTTGTGATTGATCTCTGTGCCGAACCAGAAGCACTGCCGACTCAGTGGACGCAGGAAGAGCTCGTGCTCTGAGTTCTTTCCGGGACGGAGTACCCGGAACTATCGATCTTTGTTGTATGCTCGTGGTGCGACTGCCTAATGCGTAAGCTGCTTGCAAATTCGGTGTTGCTGCTGATGCTGGCGGTCTTCTTTGCGCCGGCATTTGCGAACGCAACGTCCGCATCGCTTCCAGCCTGCTGCCGTCGCGGCGGATCGCATCACTGTACTACGGTTGCGCACGCATTAATTCCAGGCGAAAACTCGCTCCGAGCTGCGACTTCATGCCCAATGTGGCACCCACCGGTGCTGGTTTCGTCGATCGCCGCGCTGCCGAGTTCGCAGTCGTTCGCATTCGGCGTTCGGCATGAGCTTGTAGTAAGGTGCGCTTACAACAGCGCCTATTCGTCAAGCGCCCGTTCCACCTTCCAACGCGGTCCTCCAGAACTCCTCCTGTAATCGCGCATCGCGCGGACGAATTCTTCCGTACTCGCGATTTCGTAATTGTTCAAACAGGCGGTCGCGTTTTCGCATTGCTCGTTCCTCCGACAAATAAGTCGGCGTTGAGCGCTCTTCAATCGCGAAATCGCAAAATCACGAAATCATGAAGAGTCCGCGCGCAACAGCTTACTGTTCATTCAGAGGAGTCTCAGGTGCGACGCGTATTTGCCTTAACGCTGTTATTGATTCCCAATTTGATATTCGCTTCCGTATTCGGCGTGGTGAAAGGAGTAGTTCATGACCCGCAGCATCGTCCAATTGCCGGAGCTCAACTATTACTGAAGTCGAGCACGAGCGACTGGAAGGCCGAAGCTACTACGAACGATGCTGGATTGTTCCAGATGCAGACTGTCCCTCTGGGCGACTATTCCGTCACCGTCAGTGCCCCAGGATTCGCTGACAAGACGATCACTATTCGCGTCATCGCGGGCAACGCCGAAGATCTGCATGTTCCGCTTGCAATTGCCGGAGCCCAGGAGACAGTAGAAGTCTCGGGCGAAGCCGCCGCGGTGAATCCCTCATCGAGCACCACGCAAAGCCTGATCAGCCGGCGTGAGATCAACGAAACGCCGGGCGCGGATCAGGCAAATTCTCTCGCGGCCATTACCGATTTCGTGCCTGGAGCGTACATCGTCCACGATCAGCTTCATATTCGTGGCGGACACCAGGTAACGTGGGCGATCGACGGAGTTCCGGTTCCGAACACGAATATTGCCAGCAATGTGGGGCCGCAGTTCGATCCCAAGGACATTGATTATGTCGAAGCAGAGCGCGGCGGACTGTCCGCCGACGTCGGCGACCGCACGTATGGCATCTTCAACGTCATCACGCGTTCAGGATTCGAGCGCAACAACGAAGCCGAGCTAATCGCTAGCTACGGCAGCTACAACAACACAGACAATCAACTGAGCTTTGGCAGTCATACTGATCGATTTGCTTACTACGCGAGTCTGAGCGGGAATCGTACCGATTTGGGACTTGAAACTCCGACTTCGAGTGTTCTGCACGATCGCGCGAATGGTTACGGCGCGTTCACATCGCTCATTTTCAACGCCACGCCTGTAGACCAGCTTCGATTCGTGGGTTCGGTCCGGCAGGACCATTATCAGGTGCCGAATGATCCAGATCAGGAAACAGCGCTGATCCGCGACCGAGAGCGTGAGCAGGACGCTTTTGGGAACTTCTCCTGGATTCACTCCTGGTCGCCGAGTTTAGTCCTGACAGTCTCCCCGTTCTATCATTTCAATCGCGCAGCCTTCGAGGGCGGAGCCAGCGACGTGCCGAGTGCGACCGATAACCGCGCCTCGAACTACGCCGGCGGGCAGATTTCATTGAGTGTTGTGAAAGGTAAACACAACGCAAGCGCGGGAATCTATGCCTTTGGTCAACATGGCAACACATTGTTTGGTCTGGTCGCAAACAATGGAAGTGGTGGCGACTTTCGGCAGCGCGACATCGTCAGTGGGCAACTGGATGCAGTCTTTCTGCAAGATCAATACAAAGTCACTGACTGGGTGACTCTGAACGGTGGCGTTCGCCTCACGCATTTCGGCGGAGCACTGAGCGAGAACGCAGCGGATCCGCGCGTCGGCCTTGCACTTCGTGTTCCCCAATTGAACTGGGTGCTGCGTGCAAACTACAGCCGCTACTATCAAGCGCCGCCGCTCTCAACTTTATCGGGACCATTGCTCGAGTTCGCAACCTCGCAGGACCTTGGATTTCTGCCGCTCAAAGGCGAGCGCGATGAGCAACACGAATTCGGACTGACGATCCCGGTGCATGGCTGGATCAGCGATTTCTCGTACTTCCGCACGGGCGCTCGCAACTTCTTCGATCATGACGTAATCGGGAACTCCAATATCTTTTTTCCCCTGACCATCGATCACGTTCGCATTCGCGGATTTGAAAGCACGCTGCGATCGCCTCACCTCGCCGGCCGCTTCGATTTTCATCTCGCCTACTCTCATCAGTCGATCGAAGGCACCGGGGGCGTCACGGGAGGACTCACTGACTTTTCGCCGCCTCCGGAAGCCTTCTTTTATCTCGATCATGATCAGCGCAACACATTGAGCACCGGATTTACGTCGAGCTTGCTGTGTCGAAGTTGGTTGGCCGCCAATCTGAACTACGGATCGGGATTTCTGAACGGCGATGGCCCCGATCATCTTCCGAGCTATCGGACGATCGATGTGTCACTCGGGAAGTCATTTGGCGAGAACTGGTCGGCAAAGGTGAGCGCGTTGAATTTGACGAACAAGCGGTACTTCATCGACCTAAGCAACACGTTCGGAGGCTCTCACTTCGCTAATCCGCGCGAGATTTCGTTGCAGGTGAGGTATCGGTTCCATTATTAAAGAGTTATGAGAAGAGCGAACACGGAGGTCACGAAGGTAAAACAAGAGGTCACAAAGAAATCCCGACTCTCCACGAGCCTGGTTTTTACCTTCGTGATCTTCGGGTTCGCTCTTGTCTTTTTAGGCTGCAGTCACGAGCCTCCCGCGAAAATTTACAAGCTCCACGGCAAAGTGATCTCGATTGACAAGCTCGGACATCAACTCGTCATCGATCACGACGCGATCCCGGGTTTCATGGACGCGATGACGATGCCGTATTCCGTGAAAGACAACACCATGCTCGGGCAAGTGTCAGCAGGAGATGAGATCGAAGCCGATCTTCGTGTCCAGGAAGACAAAGTAGAAATCGTCGCGCTAAAGGTCCTGAAGAAGGCTTCTCCAGGAAGCGCTCCGGTTCCGTCCACACAAATGCATGTGCCGAGCGTGGGCGAGCAGGTTCCCAATTTTGCACTCACAAACCAGAGCAACGCCCGCATTCACATCAAGGATTATCGCGACAAGGTTCTTCTAATCACGTTCTTCTATACTCGTTGCCCTCTGAACGATTACTGCCCAAGGATGAATGAAAATTTTGCTGCTATCAATAAAGATTTACAGAAGAACCCTGCCTCTTATGCAAAGACACATCTGCTGAGCATCAGCTTCGATTCCAAGCACGATACGCCTCCAGTGCTTCGCAGCTATGGCGCTGCCTATACCGAGCGCTACACGAAAGAAGACTTCAAACACTGGGAATTTGCAAGCGCTCCGCAGAATGAGACGAAGAGACTAGCCGATTTCTTCGGGGTGTTCTACGAGGATGACGGAGACCGCATAACGCATTCACTGAGCACAGCCGTGATTGCGCCGGACGGCAAAATCTCCGCCTGGTACCCGGGAAATAATTGGAAGCCGGAAGAGGTTCTCGCAGCGGTAACGCAGAGTGCTACGGCATCAACTTCACCAGCGCACGACGCAAGCTCGCGACCCGCTTCGACAAACTCGAAGCGGCATTCGTGACCGGGCTGATCACAGGTTCTAACCACGAGCGTTGATGTGAACTGGACTTATCGCTTTCAAGCGCAAACTGGTGCAGATAGAACTCAGTGGCGAAGGGATGTGGATCGAGCGGCGCAGAAAACTCGTCGAGCGCTCCAGAATGCAAGTGTGACTGATTGTCGAAGATGCCCGGCTGCGGATGCGATGTTCGTGTTGGAATATTTGCGAACGCAGTAGCGGCCGCGAGGGTCGCTACTACGACGAGCAGCACTGGCGTTCTTCGGCGCACGGAAAAATTGTAGCTCGATTCAGCATCTATCCTGTGTCTCAGGCCACAAAAAAATCTACTTAGGTGCGAGACGCCGCACTTGCCCGGCATCGTCGGGCAGCTCCTCCAGCAGTTCTTCGGCTGTTTTTCCCAAAGCAGGATGCTTCACGTGAGGACAAACTTCCGCTAAAGGAGCCAACACGAACGCTCGTTGGTGCATCCCGGGGTGCGGGATCTGTAGATCGTCCTCGTTGATAGTTTCCGAATCGAAGAGAACAATATCTATGTCCAGCGTGCGAGGGCCTTTATGTATCTCGCGACTGCGCCCGAGCTCAGCTTCGACTTGTTGAATTCCTGACAACAACTCGCGGGCTGATAGATCCGTTTCGAGTTCAATCACGCAGTTGAGGAACCAGGGCTGTTCGCGCAACTCCATCGGCTCCGTTTCGTAAAAAGACGATATCTTTGCAACATAACCCAATCTGCTGAGCAACCGAATGCAGGTTTGCAAATTCGCGACACGGTCTCCCAAATTGGAGCCTAGAGATAAATAGACGCGATGAGTCATTGCGTATCACAGGAACGACAGCCGAGCGCTGAAGCATGATACGAGAATTCCGAAACCATGGCTTCGCTGAACTCGAGTCGTGCCCCAGATCCTCCATCATTCTCCGGGTACTCCGTGCCTCCGTGGTGAACCGCGCTGTACCAGCCCTGCGCCGGCGAGCATCAGCACTGCAGGAAAGCATTCGAGCGTATATCGAGGTTCCGGATTTGAGAGCGTTGCCAGTAGCACCGACCGGCACAAGATAAACAACGACAAGATTGCAACCCCAGGCATTCGATTGCGAATGGAGAGAAGCGCTGCAATCAAGTAGAAAATGTCGAGCAACGCGAGCGCGACGGAATTCAGTGATTCGAGTGGGACGTCCTCCCAATTCCACCAATCGAGTTGAAGATTGAGCATTTCCGTTCTGGGACGCAGCCACACATCGGCCAATCTCGCCAACGGAAGCACAAAATAATATTGAATCGGATGCGCCCGGACGCGTTCTGCAGCAATCGCGGTAAATTCGGCGTCCATCTCTGGAGTCAATTCGGGAGAACGGTTGTATGCATCGATCAGTTCCTTCGTGCGCCGGAGTTGCTGAGGATTGTCGTATGCGCGTGCGGGCATATCGTTAAAGTCAATCGGATCGCCTGGACCTTCAGTGGAAACGTTCCATTCCACGTTCATTACCGAAATGAAATCCACGACCCAGGTTTTGCACCACCGATTGAATCCCTTCGGAACATACTCACCTGGAAGCTGTGCGTAAAAAGGAGCTAGTGGCTCGATCTGATGCAGCGTCCGCCAGTTGCGGATCGCCCATGGGAGGAGGGGCAGCAACGATACTACAGCCAGCAATACCGCCGACCAGAAATACTGAAGTTGACGCTGACGCAGTGCCAAGTACAGCAAGTAAATTCCGGTGGACGCCAGCAGCACTCCGCCATCAGGCCGCAAATAGATGCTGAAAGTGATCCCCAGTCCGGAAATAATCCAGTCGTTGATCGCAAATTGGTGTGCGACGTCCCACGGTGGCGCCAGGCTCATCTTCTGAACGGCGCGCAATGCGAAGAAAAGCGCAACTGCCGCGCCGAAGATGGCAAGCGTTTCCGGAAGCGGCGTGGCGGTGTAGTTCGCGGTGAAGGGACAGAGAGCCGCTAAAACAAACGCCAGTTTTGCCGCGCAGTCAGACCATAGTCGCCGCGCCCCAGCCGCGACCAGAAAACAGGTGACAAGATCGATGACAAGCTGTACGCGAACGACTGCCCTGTAGTGCTCCGTTCCAAAGAAACGGAAACAGACTCCGAGAAACGCAGGATATCCAGGCATGCGGATATCCACCGGGAAAATCTTGGTGCTGTCGGTGATTCCGTAAACGCCATGGATGAGCCAGTTCTTTGCCAGATCGCCGTAGACGAGCGAGTCTCCTTCAAATAGAAAATGCCAATGCAGGAAGTAGCCGCGCAGCAAGAACCCAAGCGCGGTAAAGGAGATGAAGAATAGCTTGTTGCGTCGGAGGAGTAAGAGCATTCGTTTGCGTGGTGCGTGGGCGAAAGCTATCTTAACTTCCGCATCTGCGGTCGGAAAAACGGAACCGCCGTTGACAACTGGTGGGCAGCCGCCTATTTTGCAGCTGCGCTTCTCCAGGTTGCACGCAGCCTGGTCGGACCCGGAGTTGGCAATTGGCCATCTCCGGCCCACCGGTTGCCGCCGGCGGTTCTGTTTTCTGTCACCACACGGCGCAGGTTTTCTCCGGAGCCATCGGCGTTCCCACTTTGCACGAGAAGGCTTTGCGAAATTCCGGCAGATTCACCACAACGCCGTTCACCCGGTACTGCACGGGCGAGTGCGGATTCGTTTGCGCGATTAAGCGCAGGATTTCCGGAGTGTAGTTTTCGCACCAACCTTGTCCATAGCTGATGAAGAAGCGCTGTTCGGGGGTGAAGTCGTCAACTTTCTTCGGATTCTCGTCAACACCGGCTTCGTGCGCCAGGTACGCCATCCAAGCCAGCTTGAGACCGCCGAGGTCGGCGACATTTTCGCCCAGCGTGAGCTTGCCATTTACGTGAACGTCATCCGTAGCGATGAAGCCGTTGTATTCATCCACCACACACGCGACGCGCTGTTCGAACTGTTTCGCGTCTTGCGGAGTCCACCAGTCTTCGAGATTGCCTTTGGCGTCGAACTGACGGCCTTCATCGTCGAAGCCGTGAGTAAGCTCGTGGCCGATCACGCCGCCGGCATCGCCATAGTTCACCGCGTCGTCCATGGTGCTGTCATAAAACGGAGGCTGCAGGATTCCCGCAGGAAAGTTGATGTCGTTCATCTGCGGGTTGTAATAGGCGTTTACGGTTGGCGGAGTCATACCCCATTCGCCGCGATCGACCGGCTTCCCTATTTTGTCGAGTTGACGATGCGACTCGAAGATCGCGCCGCGTGAAAAGTTACCCAGCGCATCGCCGCGAACCACATCGTACTTCGAGTAATCGCGCCATTTGTCCGGATAACCGATCTTGTTGACGACGGTGTGCAGTTTCTCGAGCGCACGCTGCTTTGTCTGCGGAGTCATCCAGTCGAGCTGTTCGAGGTCTTTCTGCATTGCGTTCTCGATGTCATGGACCATCGTCAGCGTTCGCGTCTTGCCTTCGACGCCAAAAGTGCGATCGACATACGCTTGCCCGAGTGCCTCCCCGAGATTGTGATCGGTGTAGCGGACGCAGCGCTTCCACCGTGGCTGCAGTTCCTTTGCGCCCTGGAGAGTCTTGCCGTAAAAGTTGAAATTCTCATTCACAAATGCCGAAGGCAGCATCGGCGAAAACGCGTGAACGGTTTGCCAGCGAAGATAGGTCTTGATGTCGGCGAGACTCTCGTTTTGCAGTACCGCTTCAAGGCCTTTAAAGAACTGAGGTACGGCAACGTTCATCGACTGGACTGGAGGGGTTCCTACATCCCGCATGTAGACAGCCCAATTGAACGCTGGATTCATCGCTTCCAGATCCTTAACCGGCACTCTGTGATACAGGTTCGAGGGCTCGCGGCGCTCCACAACATTCAGTGAAGCCTTAGCCAAATCGGTTTCGATACGCATGACGCTAGCCGCATCGGCTGCGGCTTGCGTTTGCGACTCCCCGAGCAGCCTGAAGACATTGGTCACATGCTGGATATACTGTTTGCGAATCTCTTCGTCTTTCGCGCCAGTGCGCGTGTAGTAATCTCGCTCCGGCAGGCCGAGGCCGCCCTGATCGGCCTCAGCAATTTCCTCGTTTGCGTTCTTGAAATCCTGATCGGAGCCGTAGCTGAAGAGAGCGTCGACATTCTTCAGCTGGAGATCGGCGACGACTGGAGCAAGTTCGCCTTTGGTCTTGAGGGCGGCAATGCGATCCAGCTCGGGTTTCAACGGAGCCAAGCCCTTCTTCTCAATCGCCGCTTCGTCCATGCAGGAAAAATAAAAGTCTCCGATCTTCTGATCAACTGCGCTGCGCTTCGGATCGTTTGCCGAAGCCTTTTCCAGAATGTCGCGGAGGATGAGGCGATTGCGTTCGGCGAGTTCGGTATCGCGTCCATAGGAGCTCTGGTCCGGCGGCACCGGATTCTGCTTCAGCCATCCACCACAGGAATATTGGTAAAAATCCGCGCACGGATCGACCGTCTTGTCCATCAGGTTTGGATCGAGCCCTTTGAGATGTAGAAGATGACTTTCGGGAGCAGTCGATCCGGAAGACTGCGGGGCGCTTTGCGCGATTGCAGACGACGCGAGCAGGGCAATGACAAGGATGTGAGAACGCATGAGTCTCCTCAGAAAGAAGACGAGTGTAGCAGGAGGTGCGCAACCAGCCTACTCGCACCAGCCGCAAAGTCGGCGGCTGTCGGGCATGGCGAGTGCCTGCGGCGATGCAAGACGCTAGTACCACGGTTCAGACTATCTGTCCCTAACCTAAGTTTTTTCTTATTACTTCGGTTTGCCAATCTGCCAGCGAATCGTTGAGGGCGTGGCGAGCCGAATGTTACGGTCGATGCAAATGGCTTAGTCCAGCCGACACGCTCTAAGCAGTTCCGCTAGGGCTTCGCGCAGGTCGGTGGATGCCTTTCGCAGAACCGGTGAATTCATCGAAACTGCGAATCAGGAAAGCGGAAGATCGCGCTCCCCCAAGGTGCGAGGTTTTTCTCTCCCGCGTGCGTTTACGAGCCAAACAATTCTTTGGAGAACACTCGAAATGAGTCGTCGTTTTAGAAGTGTATTTTTTTCGCTCCTGGCCGCATCCCTCATTGCTCCGATGCTCTCGTTTGCACAGACGAGCCGAGGCATGATCGCGGGAACCGTTACTGACACTACCGGCGCAGCTATTCCCGGCGCATCGGTCACAGCCGTTAATAAAGACAATGGCGTGAAGCGCAGCGTAATCACCAGTCCGACCGGCGCCTATCGCATGGACGCGATGGACCTCGGCGCTTACACGATCACCGTGAGCAGCAATGGATTCGACACGCTGACCCTCGACAACGTTGCCGTTCGCGGCTCGGTGATCACGCCGGCCGATGCGACACTCCAGGTTGGCGTAAAGAACGAGTCTGTAACGGTCGAAGCGACCAACAATAGCGTCGAGACGCAAACCGCTGCGATCACGCACACGATCAGCAACAAGGAAGTTACGAGCCTGCCGATTCAGAACTTCAATCCAATCTCGCTGGCTACGACCCTTCCCGGTGTTGCCGACGTAAATGAGACCGGACGCAACTTCGCCAACGGTACCGGCTTCTCCGTCAACGGACTCAACACGCGCTCTAACAACTTCCTGATCGACGGGCAGGACAACAACGACAATGGCGTACAGGGTCAGGCTTTCCAGCCGATCAATGCCACCGCGATTCAGGAAG
>DATEMI010000498.1:0-3096 GCA_035275665.1 Terriglobales bacterium
GGACAGGCGCTGGCGCGTTCGGGCAACAGCGCTCGCGCGAACGAGGAGTTTGCGACATTCCAGCGTTTGCAGAAGAGCGAAACCGCCGCGACGAACAAGAACATGAGCGAGATCCAGGAATTCGTCTACACGATGCGGGGCGCGGATGCGAAGTAGCCGTAGGCGTACACCTGCGAAGTTGCCGGTTCTATTGTGCATATTCGTTGCCTTCGTCGTGCTCTCTCAGGCCGGAACGGTCGGATCGGCCGAACGCCGGCAAGCACACGCGTCGCCGGCCACGACGATCTCAGTGGATCCATCGCAGACGGTTGGCGCGTGGGAGGGCTGGGGCAGCTCGCTGGCCTGGTGGGCGCGCGCGATCGGTGGAACCGCCAATGCCAACTTCTATGCCGATCTGATCTACACGAAGAAGATGACCGGAGGCTATCCCGGTCTGGGGCTGAACATCGTCCGTTATAACGTCGGGGGCGGAGGTATCCATCAGCCAAACGAGAACAAGGGTCCGAAGCTGCAATCGCAGATGGACATTCATGGCTACTGGGCTGATCCGCAGCATGCCGAGCCGGCAACGTGGGACTGGTCAGCCGACGCGAACCAACGAGCGATGATGCAGAAGGCGCGAGAACGCGGGGCAAATGTATACGAGCTGTTTTCGGATTCGCCGATGTGGTGGATGAACGGCAACCGCAGCACATCGGGAAGCGAAGCCGGAGGGAACTGCCTGCGGCCCGAAGACTACGATCAATTTGTCCATTATTTGGCTGCGGTAGCACGCCACGCCGCCGATCAGTGGAATATCAAATTCGACGCCGTTGAGCCGTTCAATGAACCCTCTGCCAACTGGTGGAAATATCCGGGACGTCAGGAGGGCTGTCATTTCGATGTCGCGACGCAGGAGCAGATCCTTAAAAGATTGCGTGGGGCGCTCGATCAGGTCGGTTTAGCAGATACCCCGATTACCGCGGCCGACGAGAACAATATCGATGCCGGCCTGAGCACGTGGACGGGCTACGCTTCCGCGATACGGGATCTGGCCACGATCTTGAGTGTGCACGGCTATGGCAACGGAACGGACACGTACCATGGACCAAATCGAAGCGTACTTCGAAACGCTGCCGGCAATAAACGGCTCTGGCTCTCGGAGTATGGAGACGGGGACGCGAGCGGCTACACCATGGCGCAGCAGATTATTCGGGACCTCAGGGATCTGAAGCCGAATGCCTGGGTGTACTGGCAACCGGTTGAACCGGATGGCCCAGCTTTCGGATGGGGATTGATGAATGCAACGTACGTGGACACGCACGATCGTCCGAGCGCGGAAGAGACTCCTCTGATTCGCGTGAATCGCAAGTTCTTCGTCTTTGGACAATTCACGAGATACGTTGAGCCCGGGTGCGAGTTGATTGCAATTGGCGATGAGAATGCGATTGCCGCCTACTGCAGGAATTCTCATACAGCGGTGGTAGTCAAGGTCACTTCCGATGCGCCGGAGAAGATTCGGCTCAATCTTTCGGGTATTGCGCGTACACGAGATACAGTTCTGGCGATCGCCACGACAACGGCTCCGGGCAGCGGTACGCCTGACTGGAAACAGCACAAAGAACTGCTCACCGTGAAGAAGATTCGAGGTCAGTCCTTCACTGATGCTCATCTGTACCCGAAGTCGGTGTACACGTTCGTAACGGACACGTGGCGGTGAGCGGCAGGTATAATCGGGCTCGTAAACGTACCCGTAAACCGATTCCGGACCCAGTTTATGGCGCGAAAGCCACGCAATCACTCCGACGAGCGGCCAGAAAACGGGAGGACTCCCGTTGACAACGGCCGACCCGACGGCAGGCCGGTTGGTATCAAGGACATTGCCAGGGAGCTGGGCATCTCAATCGGCACCGTGGATCGGGCCATTCATTCGCGCGGCGGCATCAATTCCATCACAAAAGAGCGCGTCCTCAAGATGGCCCAGACGCTGGGCTATAAGCCGAATCTGGCTGCGCGTTATCTGAAATCACCGCGGCAGGTTCGCATATCGGTGAATCTTCCAGCGAGGATTGGATCGTTTTTTGATGCGGTGCGATCCGGTATTCGTGAAGCTGCAGGACCTTTCCAGGCTGGGGTCGATCTGCACTTCCGCATCCATCCCGCACTGGGAGAAGGCGACGAGGAGCTGTTCCGGGAGGCGCTGGACGATGAGACCAAAGGCATCATTATTGCGCCGGGCCATCCGGCAAAGCTAAAAGTGTGGATCCGGCGAGCCGCGCAAAGGCGGATTCCCGTTGTTTGCGTGAGCACGGATGCGCCGGGGACAGAAAGGCTGACCGCGGTCTCGGCGGATCCCTTTGTGAGCGGCGCTCTCGCTGCGGAAGTCCTGCAGCTCACCGTGCGTGGTTCCGGAACGGTGGCGGTCTTCACGGGCGATCTTTCCACGATGGATCACTCCGAGAAGGTGCGCGGATTTAAGCACAGCCTGGAGTCCCTGCCTGGCTCGCTCAAACCGTCGAGCATAGCGGAAACGCACGATGACGAGAGGCTCGCCTACAACGAGACTCGTAAGCTGATCGGGCGGGAGAAGTCACTCAAAGGGATATACGTCAGCACTGCGAACTCGATGACAGTTGTCCAGGCACTCGAAGAACTCGATCCAGAGCGCCGCATTACGCTGATCACGACGGATCTGTTTCCCGAGCTGGTGCCGCACGTCAAGTCGGGGCGAGTACTGGCGACGATGTACCAGCGTCCTGAGTCGCAGGGCCGCATGGCTTTCGAAGCGCTCCACAAATTCCTGGTGGAAGGAAAGTGCCCTGCGCATCGGCTGAAGCTCAATCCTCATATTGTGATGAGGTCCAACCTTGATTTGTTCCTGGACCGGATCTCCGCTACATCCCAGGCCGGCCATCACGAAAAGGTGCCGCAAATCTCCTGAGGCCTGCGCGCGCCCCTTACCGGAAGCGCTGGGCACTAATCAACCTGCAGTAGGGCGGTCTTGCCCGTCAAGGTGGGTGAGATCAACGCGTTTCGGGGATCTGGAGGAGGTTCATATGAGCGCCTGCCTGATGAATCGTCGTAAGTTCCTGCAGTCCGGATTTGTTGCGCTCGGTT
>DATEMI010000499.1:0-15559 GCA_035275665.1 Terriglobales bacterium
GAGAGACAAGTCGGCATCGAACTCGGGTTCGAGTTCGCGGGCGCGATCAGAAACGACATCGACGCGAGTGGGAATATCCACTGCTTTGAACTTAGCGTCGTCTCGCGGCATCAATTCGTGTTTTGAGAATCGCCGTACTCGCCACTATAAACGCATTTTGGAATTTTCAAAGCAGGAAAAATGGATTCGTGAAAAAAATTGCGATGAAGATGATTTTTCTTTACCAAGAAGTCGACTTTGAGAATTGTCATCCGCCTCAGCGCGGCGATTCATCCACGGATAAACGGATAAATGGAAATTGATGTTGTGCAGAGAGGGATTTGTTTCTCTCAAGGAGTCTCCATTGCTGGCGTTGCCGGGGCCGAGAAAGGACAAACACCAGGAGGCCTTCGGCACCTGTTTTCCGCGCAACGGGCACGCGCAAAATCTCCGCGCATTACGACACTGAGAAGTTGCCATAAGGATTGCCATCGCTGTGAGCGCCGCGAATGTGTCGCATACTCCAACGTTGGCTTTGCGCTCGCGGGGATCTGCTGTTTCTCCGGCACAGCGAAGCTATTGCCCGGCCGTTCCCTCCACCGGCTGTTTCAACAGGAACTGCTTCACGAACATGATGGTCGCGTAGAACTGAAAATCCTGGTTCTTCTTTTTGGAAAAACCGTGGCCTTCATCCTTCGCGACGAGGAACCAGACGGGTACGCCGCTGCCGCGAAGCTTCTCGACCATCTGTTGCGACTCGCTCACCGGAACGCGAGGATCGTTCTGGCCGGCGACTACGAATGTCGGCTTGGTGATCTTTTGCCAGTTGTTCATCGGGGCAATGCGCTCCATGAACTCGCGCATCTTGGGATCGCGCTCGTCGCCATATTCAACGCGGCGGAGATCACGGCGATACGGTTCGGTGTGTTCGAGGAAGGTGACCAGGTTCGTCATGCCGACAACGGGAAGCTGGCAGCAGAGTTCTTCGTCATAGCGCGTGGCCACGTTCCATGTCATGTGCCCGCCATAGCTGCCGCCCGTGACCATGATGCTGTTGCCCTCGAGATCGGGATTCTGCTTGATCCAGTCGATCAGCGTACCGATGTCTTTGTAAGTGTCTTCACGCTGGAAGCCGTTATCGAGCTTTAGGAAGCTCTTGCCGTATCCGGTCGAACCGCGCACGTTGGGAAAGATGACCGCCGCGCCTAGTTCATTTACATAGTAGTTTGTACTCGCGCTGAAGCCCGGACGAGATTGCCCTTCCGGACCACCATGAATGTTGATGATCACTGGCCGCTTGCCGGTGAAGTTTCCATTAGCCGGTTTGTACAGATAGCCAGAAAGCGTGCGCCTATCGAACGTCTTCCAGTGAATCAGTTCCGGCGTGACGAAGTTCGCAGGATTCAACCCGCCGGTTTCGCTGGTGGTCCAGCGGTCGAGCTTGCCGGTTTGTGCGTCGAAGGAGTAGCTGTCGAGCGGAGACTTGGCTGAGCTCAGGCTAAAGGCGACATCGCGGCCATTTTTGTGCCATTTGATTGCGCCTACAACTCCCAGCGGGACCTTCGGTCCTGGTTTCGATCTGCCAGAGACCGCATCGAGCAGTCGAATGACTCCCGCGCCATCTTCATTTGTGACAAACGCAATGGTGCGGCCATCGGGACTGATATCGAATTCATCGACATCCCATTTGATGTCGCTGGTTAGATACTTCGCCCGCAGCGACGCCAGATCGAAATAAGCGAGCCGCTGAAATTCGGATTCACGGTCTGTCGTTGTATAGAAACCTTTTCCGTCCTTGCCAAACTTCGCTTCTCCGTATGCAATCTGTTCCGGTCCCCTGGGCGTCAACAGCTTCTTTTGCCCAGCAGCAACGTCGACCAGCCAGATGTAACTCTCATTGGCCGAAACTTCCTGGTGTAGCAGCAGCTGCTTGTCATCGGGAGACCAATCGGTCGGCTGCCATCCGCCGCCGTCGAGTTGAAGCAGCATGTGGTCCGTTTTGGGATCAGCAGCGTCCATGAGCCAGAGATCGGTGTCCTGGCCATTGCGGCGCGTCGAGACATACGCAAATTGTCGGTTGTGGTTGGCGAACACAGCGTCGAGATTTCTAGACTTTCCATCGGTAAGCAGAGTGACGTTGCCGGTGTCGAGATCGTAGCGATAGAACTGGTACCACTCGCCTCCGCCGATGTCCTTGGAGAAGACAAAATATTTTCCTGCGACCGGATCATAGTGCGCTGAAGTTACGCGATCAGGAAAGAATGTGAGTTGGGTGCGCGCCGCTCCTGGCGCGAGTACGCGATGCACTTGAGGCACGTCGCCGAAACGGGTGCTAATCAGCATTTCGCGCTGTTTCGGGTGCCAGTCGAGAAAGACCGTCGAGCGAACTTGAGTGTATCGATCGGCCTGCTGCGCGATCGATTGCGGGATCGGCGGAATGCCTTCTACGATGAGAGCCGGATTCGGCTGCACGGATTGTGCTGCCGGCGGTGGTCCGCTGGGCGCGTTCTGCGGAACAACGATTGCAACGGAGAGGAGGCTTGCAAAAAGAACGAGTGTGCGTTTCATAGCTCTACCTGAAGCGCACTCTTTTTATCAGAAGATCAGGTGCTTTGCGAAGGGGCACTTGCGGCCCAGTCTTAGTTTCAAGTTGGAACTAACGCGAGAAGGGCTCGGTCGCGTCGGAGTGGTGATTGGCCGCCTTTTTGAAGATACGCTCACGCAGGTCTTCGTACATTTCGATATCGGCAAGGCTCTTGATGGTTCTGCCGAATCCAAATGCCAGATTGCGCAACATGCCTCCGCAGTTCTCCCTATATGACACTGCCGTTCGTCGCATTTTCATCGGGCGCTCCATGTGGTCATCATTTCCAATGAAGGTCGTGCAAACACCCGGCCATTCGCAAGTGATTGTGTTTTCAAGAACAAACAAAGGCAAAGCCTGCAGAATGGGGCAAATTCTTCATGAATATATCGAAATATGTTCACTCTTTTTCAGCGGCAACTCTGTCACCGATAGTGACATCTCAGAAGATGCCCATTCGTCAAAACAGCTGGAGGTGTGTCCTGGGATTTTCGTCCCAGGAGCGCGTTCCATAAATGGCACGGAAGATCGTTTCCATCACGGACGGGTTTCACAAAACCGGTTCGGTAGTTCCCGACAGCGGAATCTACGCGGTGCGGCATAAGACGCATCTGCTTCCGTCGGAGGTCACCCTCATGCAGGGCGAAATTTTTCCGCGCTGCGAAGCTTGCGAGGAAGGAGTTCAATTCCGCCTGGTGCGAAAACTTGTTGAACGCGATCCCGTCTTCCGATTCCGCGTTCAGCTTTATCAGCTTCCCGTATTGGATCAGCCCAAGCGCAAGATAGGGTGAGATCACATCCCAATAGTGTCGAAAGATCGCAGCCTTAGTCAGAAGCAGAAGTAGCCAAACTGCGGGTAAAGCGGTTGCGCTCTTCGAGGAATTGCCCCGCGCTCTGCTCTGCTTTGTCGAACGTATCTTCCTGTCCCCATCCGACTACATCAGCGGAGCCCAGCTGTTGGGCAATCCAGTAATAGATAGGTGTTTGGTGTTCGCGGTTGATGATGATGTCGGCGAAGTGGTTTCCGATCAGGATCCGCGTGTTCGATCGTTCCGGGGTGGTGGAGCTCTCGGTCGCCATGATCTTGCGGAATTATATGCCTGATTAACGGATCAGTTGCTTATGCAACTCGCGCGGGCTCTCCGGAGAGTTCATGAAGAAGTGACGTGATCTGAAAGAGCGCGAGTTCGGCGTCGGTTGATTTCAAATTGAATTTCAGCAGGCCGCCGGGAGAGAACTGCGCGCCCTTGGTTTTGCCAACGAACTCTGCAAGCCGCGCTGGATCGATGCCGGCTTGCTCGGAAAACCGAATCTGAACGGATTCGCGCTTTCGATCAATGCCAAGCACTCCCACGCGTTCGCTCAAGAGCTTGAGTGCTGCAGCATCGAGTAGATTGCGCACCGGCTGAGGCAACGGACCGTAGCGATCTTCGAGTTCGGAGCGCACATCGGAAAGCTGGTCTTCGTTTTCGACGCCGGCAACGCGTTTGTACATCCGCAGGCGCTGGTTTTCTTCCTGAATGTATTCGTTGGGGAGGCGCAGGTTCAGAGCAAGATTCAGCTGCGTGCTGACACGATCCGGCAGCTCTTCACCTTTCAACTCACGCACGGTGCGCTCGAGCAATGTCGTGTACATCTCGAAACCGACGGCTTCGATTTGTCCGCTTTGCTCTCCGCCCAGCAGATTGCCCGCACCGCGCAGTTCGAGGTCGAGTGCGGCGATCTTGAAGCCTGCTCCCAAATCGGAAAATTCTTTCAAAGCTGCGAGGCGGCGCCGCGCAATCGGCGTCAGCTCTTGCTCAGGAGGAATCAGTAGATACGCGTACGCTCGCCGGTTTGAACGGCCCACACGTCCGCGCAATTGATACAGCTCGGACAATCCGTGTCGATCAGCACGATTGATAAGGATGGTGTTGCATAGCGGGATGTCGAGGCCGTTTTCGATGATCGTGGTCGCGACCAGCACATCAGCCTCGTGGCGCATGAAGGTGAGCATTACTTTCTCCAGTTCACCTTCGGACATTTGTCCGTGACCGACGATCACGCGCGCTCGCGGAACGAGCTCCTGAATCTTTGCAGCGATTTCGTAGATGCTCTCAACGCGATTGTGGACAAAATACGCCTGTCCGCTGCGCTCGAGTTCGTGCTCGATCGCCGAGCGAATGAGCTTCTCATCGAATGGCGCCACAACCGTCTGAATGGCCATGCGGTCTTTCGGCGGCGTTTCGATCACGCTCATGTCGCGCAGGCCCACTAGCGACATGTGCAGCGTACGTGGAATCGGCGTAGCCGACATGGTCAGCACATCGACTTCCTTCTTGAGCTGCTTGAGGCGCTCTTTATGACGCACGCCGAAGCGTTGTTCCTCATCGACAACGAGCAGTCCTAAATCGGGAAACTTGATGTCCTTCGACAAGATCCGATGCGTGCCGATGAGGATGTCGATCTTCCCTTGCTCGGCTTTCTCGACAATTTCCTTCTGCTCTTTCGCCGTTCGAAAGCGGCTGATCATTTCGATCGTGATTGGGAATGCGGCGAAGCGGCGCTTAAAAGTCTCGAAGTGCTGGAAGGCGAGCACGGTTGTGGGAGCAAGGACCGCGACTTGGCGATTGTCCTGCACGGCCTTGAACGCGGCGCGCATGGCAACTTCGGTCTTGCCATAGCCGACGTCGCCACAGAGCAGGCGGTCCATGGGCATGCTCGATTCCATGTCCTGCTTGATATCGACGATCGCGGAGAGCTGGTCTTCGGTTTCGTTGTAGTCGAATGCGTCCTCGAACTCACGCTGCCATTGTGTGTCAACCGGATAAGCGTGGCCCTGGGCCATCTTGCGCTGCGCATAGAGCTTGAGCAGTTCATCCGCCATGTCGCGCATGGCCTTCTTCACGCGCGCTTTGGTTTTCGCCCATTGCGTGCCGCCGAGACGGCTGAGCGGAGGACGCGCACCTTCGGTCGAGCGATATTTCTGAATCAGGTCGAGGCGTGTGAGCGGGACGTAGAGCTTGGCCGATTCGGCAAACTCGAGCAGCATGAACTCGCCCGTAGTCTCGCCTTGCGTGAGTTCTTTGAGCCCTTGATACTGCGAAATTCCATGTTCAACGTGGACGACGTAATCTCCGACCACGAGATCGCGGAAATCGGAAAGAAAAGCGGAAACTTTGGACTTTTGCCGGAACGGCTGCGCGACTGCGACTTCGGAATCATCAAAGAGATCGCGAGCTCCGAATAGAATGAGGCTTGCGTCGCTAACCTCCACACCTTCCGGCAGCAATGCTTTAACCACGGTCGCGGTGCTCATTTCGCCGGCAAGATACGAGGCCTCGTCGAGGTAGCTCTCGCTGCCAGGCGATGGAGCCCGGCTGCCCAGGCGAAATGGAACCGTATATTCCGTGAAGATATCGGCCAGCCGCTCCACTTCTCCCATATTGGGAGAAGCAAAGATGACGCGCTTGCCTTCCGCTGTGAGTTTCTTCACCTCATCGATCATGGCAGGAATCGAGCCATGGAACCGCGTAGTCGGACGCGAGTGGAACGTGAACGCTTCATTACCGTCAGAGTTGACGTCTATGTCGCCAATCCCAAGGCGCTCAATGTCGATGCCTGGCGTCTCTTTGAGCCGTTGATCCCACTCCTGCGGCGAAGAGTAAATCTCTTCCGGACGCACCAGCGCGCCAATGCCGCTGCGCTCATGGCGTTCGTTAACCTTGTCCCACCACTCTTCCTGCCTCGCGGAAACCGCCGACGGCTCGTCGATGATGACCACGCTTCTGGGGAGCAGATCAAAGAGATGTTGCCCGTTGCCGGCGACAGGCGCATAGAATTCCCATCCTGGGAATACCGCAGCGCCGGTCGCGAGCATGGCGTGTTCGATTTCAATTTCGCTTCCACTGAGCCGTCGTCCTGAAAGGCGGGAATGGATTACGCCAAGAACACGCTCACTTACCGGAGTCTCAGTCAGAGGCAGCAGGACGACTTCATCGACCGGGGCGGCAGATCGCTGCGTACCTGGATCAAACTTGCGAATGGTCTCAACCTCGTCGCCAAAAAACTCAATTCGCAGCGGCCGATCGGCTTCCGGCGGATAGACGTCGAGAATGCCGCCGCGGAGTGCGAACTCACCTGGCATATCCACCGCATCGGCTGAGCTGTAGCCGACCGTGCGCAGATGCTCCAGTAACGGATCGATATCGATGGTTTCGCCGCGACGAACGATGCGGGCAAGATCGGCGTAATACTCCGCAGAATTCAGCCGCATTGCCGCGGCTTCGAGCGGCACGATCACAATCGACGCGGCGCCAGTTGCGATCTTCCATAACACCGTCGCGCGCTCCTCCTGAATCTCCGGATGAGGCGAGAGGCTCTCGAACGGAAGCACGTCATGTGCCGGTAGTTTGAGAATCTGCTTGGGAGTCACCGCTCCGGTGAGCTCTGCCATCGATTGCACGATGGGCAGCATGTCCTCAGCAACACGGTTGCTCTCAACGACAACGATCAGCGGCGCACCAGCGCCAGCCGCAAGCAGAGGAAGGTACAGAGCTTTTGCAGAATTTGTGAGCCCGGAGACACGTCGCCGCCCCGCACGACTCTTCAGGTGGGAGGCCGTACGTTGGAAAGCAGGAGACTTCTCGACGTCCGCCAACAACTCGCGGACAAAAGGCAGGACCATGGAGATACAAGAAAATTGTATCAGCTAAGAATGCGCGTCTCTTGCTTGCGCTTGTTCGTGTAGATGAACTGAAGGCGGAAGGTCGCTTTTAGAGCGCTGAGCTACCCAACTGATTCTGAGACTTCTCTTGGCTTCCAGCTCCGCGCTGCCGTCACGAATTCACGGAAGATCTTCTTCGAAGCGTCATCCTTGTCATAAGTGCGCTCAGGATGCCACTGGACTGCCAAAACAAAGTGATCCGGCGCTATGCCTTCGAGGCCTTCGATCACGCCGTCATCGGGACACGTCGCGACGATCTTGAGCCCGTCTCCGGCGTGTTCTGCGGCCTGATGATGACTGGAATTCACGTGCACGTGCGTTCTCCCGAGCAAGGATGCCAATTTCGATTGTGGAGCAATCTCGACGTTGTGCGCGAACTCGATTGCTCTGCCTGCAGCATGATTGATGTTGGTGTTCTCGATGTGTTGCACCAGCGTTCCTGTCCGCCAAACATTGAGCGACTGTAATCCGTAGCAGATTCCTAGAATGGGCTTGTGCAGGTTGTGCGCGTCTTGCAGAAGCAATTCGTCGAGATTATCTCTGCCAGGATCGGCTGCGGCTGTTTGCGGATGCTTCTCAGCGCCGAACTTCTGAGGGTCCACGTCGGCGGGACTTCCCGGAAGCAGCACCGCCTCGCAGCTTGTGATCAGCCGAGCAACTTCATGCGGAGTTGCAGTTGAGGGAATAACGACCGGCTCGCCACCTTCACCTTGAACGGCTTTCAAATACTGCGGCAAGGCGCGCTGATTGTATTCAGGATTCGTCGATGTTGGCTCCGGGATCGCGATGCGAGGCTTCACACCCACAGTTTACCGGGAAAGGATACGTCCTATCCTCCGACTTGCAGCGGTACGAGGTGTGCTTTCGGAGGAGAGGCATCGGAATCCTTCCGCTTGCTGAACGCCATGCGATAGACGGCGTCATACTGGGCGGCCACAACTTCGGAGCCGCGTGTGGCGGCGCAATGTTCGCGTCCCGCCATGCCCAGCGCGCGGCGGAACTGCGGATTGCCGGCCAGGAAGCGCGCACGAAAGGCGATGTCGCCGACCTCTGCCGGACGAAACCACAGACAGCCACGACCGTCGGAAGTAGCGTCGCGATTGGCTTCCACGTCCGCAGCCAATAACGCGCGGCCTCGTGCCATCGCTTCCAATGCAAATCCGTCGCTGGCATGTTCGCGGTCGCAGATCACGACATCAGCAGAGGCCATGGCTCTTGGCCGTAATTCAGGATCGAGAACTCTCGTCCAGGAAGCCAGACTGCAGGCCGCGGCAAGTTCGCGGACGGCTTCGGCGGATGTGTCATCGCACAAAAACACAAAGACCGCTTCCAGATTGTCCTGGCGAACGACGGATGCTACACGCATCCAGCGCGAGAGAGAATCTCGAAATTCCCATGTCGAGTGATGCGGTAGTCCGGGAACAAGGAAAATAACCGATTGAGGCCCGGTATCGATGGCCCGCTCGAGCCACTTGCGATCGGCGGTGGACTCCAGCAGTTCGGTGTCGACGGGATCGGGAATCAGAAACACATTTTCCGGACTGACGCCGCGTTCCAGACACTCGAGGCGCAGTGCATGACTGCTGGCAACCACGGCCCCCGCACGGGTAAGCACGAAGTGCTCGGCTACGCGGAATGAGCGCGCAAGCCACGAGTCTTCAGCACAACTGCCAGCGGCCGAAGCAATGCGTTCGATTGTCTGCCGCAGTTGATAAACCACGCCTGAGGAATTCCTCACCGCCGCCATTCCGACAGGGAATGAATGCGCGTGAATTACATCGGCTGGGATATTTCCGGCTCCTTCCTGGAGAACCTTGCGCCATTCCCGAACGTGATTCCATGATTGCAGAAGCGAGATGCGCGAGGCAGTTCCATTCCGGCACTCCTCTAACACGGGACCGAAGCCGCTGCCAGTCGGCGTGAGTAGAAATGGACGCATACCCACGGCTGTCTGTCCTTCAATTAGCGGCAACAGATCGCGGCTGGATTCGGCGGCGTGGACGACTCTCCATGCGCGCAGCTTTCTGTTTCTTGTCTGATGGGCAGAATCTTGCTCGCCGCCTTTGATCAGCCGGGCGCTCTTGAATGTTCCGGGATGGGGAATTACGGCCGGGAGCATTGTTAGTTACGAAACTTCCTTTCGCTCCTGCATGAGCAGTTGCGAATAGGTGAGTACCTGATTACGGCCGCGACCTTTGGCAGCATACAGAGCGGTATCGGCACATTCGATCAGCTTCTGACGGCATGCAGCATCGCGACCATACACAGCTATTCCGATGCTGATTGTGAGCTTCTCGTGGCCATCGAGTGCTTCAATTTCAAAACTCGAATTCTGGACTGATTTGCGAACGCGTTCTGCAACAGCAACAGCTTCCTGCTCTTCCGCTTCCGGCAAAATGATGACGAATTCTTCTCCCCCGTAGCGAGCGACCGTATCTACTTCGCGCATATCTTTCATCAATAGAGACGTGACCTGACGCAACACCTGATCACCCACATGATGTCCATGCGTGTCATTCAAAGTCTTGAAGTGATCGATATCGACCATAAGCAGCGAGAACATCTCTCCTTTGCGGTCGGAGCGCTTCACTTCAAGATCGAGTTGCTGCTCGAAGTAGCCGCGCGTGCGGAGTCCAGTCAGATAATCAGTGAACGCGAACCGCAGCAGGCCCTCACTGGCTTGCTCGCGTGTCAGCAAGTTTTCTGCGACCAAAGAAAGCGTCCAAAGAAGATGCGCGTCTTCCTCCGTGAAAGCTTCTAACGATTTGTTGAAGAGTTGAAGGGATCCTAGCACGCGTCCTTTGACAAACATGGGGACAACCAGCACAGACTCGGCGCCTGCTGCCTCGAGCTCCGAGTCCGCTTTCTCATGTTTTCCCTTGTCGATCAGCATGGGTGTTGCATGTTGGCTCACCCAGAAGTGAAGGAGATTTCCTCCCCATGGCGCCTGCGGGCTGCAATGTATGGGTCCGCGCTGCAGACGCAACTCCATTTTTTCCTGCGGCTCATTCCAGAAATAGACGCAAGCACCGTCGAAGGTAACGATCATTGCTGCCAAATCGCAGATAAGATTCAGTGCGGGACCGAGTTGCATTTGGGAGCCGGTGATTGTCGCCAGCCGAAGAATTGCTTGTACGCTACGCCAGCGGCGACCCAGAATCTCGGCGCTCAATTCACTCTTAATGGGGACGGCGAAGCTGGCTACATCGAGATTGGGATCAGGCGGCATGGATGCGGGTGCTGCTTGAGACAAGCTGAGCAGAGAAGCCGTGGCAGTTCTGCGGTTTGTAAGATGCCGAATCGGCAAGACTTCGTGGTATCGATCTAATCACCCTTAGTACAGTGACCGATGCAAGTCGTATTTGTAGGTCGAAGACCGAGGGTAAAACTCGGAAAAACACGGAAATTTCGTGTGAAAACCGGCGAAGCGCCGAGGTGGCAGTTGCTGCAAACTAAGGCAGTCTTCGTAGGTCTAGCGGAATGAAGGACTTGCAAAGTTCCATGTTGCAGGTCTAGGATTGTTTCTGCTGTGAACGCGTTCTACCCCGAGAACGCGTCGCTCGCGTCGCCCGTTCCAAAACTTGTAAGTTGCGGTTCCTTGTTCTTTTCCCGTGCTGAGACCGTCATATCCCAGCACGTCCACGGAGAAGCGTCATGGCATGGTACGCGTACTGCATTACGGAACAGAAAGCGTTCCTTGGATCTGTTCGTTCTCGTCGTCCTTTCCCAGTCGAAGGTCTTGCCGGAGTTGGCAATAATCAGGTATTTGCATATCCCAGCGGCGAATTAGCCGTGATCGTCAGCGAGTACACGCCGGGAGAATTGAATCAGCAGGCAGTTATAGAGCACGCGCGCGTTGTCAGCGAGTGTTTCCGCAATACAACAGTTCTTCCGTTCCGTTTTGGAACCATCTTCGACAACGACGAGGCTCTTCGCCGTGCGCTTCGCTCCAACCGAAAGGCATTTACCGATTCGGTATCGCGTCTCAAGGGCAAAGCCGAAATGCACCTCAAGCTGGTGGTGAAGGACGGTTCGTTACGGCAGGCGATGAATGACATCGAGTTGCCCGATTCCGTAGGGGGGGAGTATCTCGCCAGACTGAGGGAAAAAGCAGCGCGACAGCGTGAGCGACAAACCAAGGCGCGAGCAATATCGGTTCAAGTAAACCGGCTGTTCCATCCCCTTGAAGAAGAAGTCAGTTGCCGCAAAGACGAAACCGGTGGCATGCTCATCGACATCGCCCACCTGATCGACGAAAAGGCGGTAGAGCGCTATCAGAACAGCTTCAACAGCGCCGCTCGCCAACTAAAGAACTGCGAAATTCTGATCAGCGGTCCTTGGCCTCCTTACCACTTCACCCCAGGACGATTGCGGAGCCCGAAGGCCGAAGCCTAGCGATGGTAATCGTGTTGCCGCGCCAATTTCCCAGCTCGGTCCCGGGCTGGGATTCGTTCACCCGTCTCTAGCTGACAACTATCTGTCCAAAAAATTTCCGTCTTTAAGACAAAACACGGCTAATATAGGCATCCAAGTACCACTCTTGAGAATCTGAGTACATTGTTTTGAGCAAAAAGCTTGTAGTGCGCCCGTGTGTTCGGGCCTGGAAAGTTTGGATTGCTCACGTGTAAGTACTTCGCTTTCTGCCGCTGAGCGCGCAATCCGCAGTTTTCCACAGAGAAAGGCAAACGATTGCAGTCGAAGACCAGGATTCTGATCGCCGACGATGACCAGACGACCGCAAAATCGTTAGCCGACTATCTCTCTCGCCGCAACTTCGAAATTGCATTCGCAGGCAGCCACGAGGAAAGCCTCCGTACCATCCGCAGCTTCGATCCTTCGCTGGTCCTGCTCGACTACACCCTGCCCCCCATCGATGGCGGAGAGACGCTTGAACGCTTGAAGCAATTGCGTCCCGAGTTGCCCGTAATCGTTTATTCAGGGCACGCCGCTCCCGAAGTCATTTTTCGCGTTTCCAAATTGGGAGCCGACGACTACATCGCGACGCCTTTTCAGCTCAGCGACTTGTATTCGCGAATCTCGCGTGCGATTGAAAAGCGTTCGTCAGCCGACGGTTCCGGGCAGTTGCGCGATCGCGTACGCCAGCAGAGCGATTTCGCCACGCTCTTCGGTACCAGCGCGCGCATGGAAGAGATCAAGAACACCATCGAGCAAGTGGCGGACACGAACGCCACAGTTCTGATTCGCGGCGAGAGCGGCACCGGAAAAGAAGTGGTCGCGCGCATGATCTATCACCATTCGCTCCGGTGCGATAAGCCGTTTGTGAAAGTAAACTGCGCGGCCATTCCGCACGAGTTGCTCGAGAGTGAACTATTCGGTTACGAGCCCGGTGCTTTTACCGGCGCGAACCGCCAGAAGCTCGGCAAATTCGAGCAGGCCAATTATGGCACGCTATTTCTTGACGAGATCAGCGAAATGCACCCGGCGTTGCAGGCGAAGTTGCTTCATGTGCTGCAAGATGGCCAATTTTCGCGTCTTGGTGGAAAGCGCGACATTGCAGTGGATGTCCGTGTGTTGGCGGCCACCAATAAATTCCTTGAACAGGCGGTCGGGCAAGGAGCATTTCGGGAAGACTTGTTTTATCGACTGAACGTTGTAACAGTGCACATTCCGCCATTGCGGGAACGACGTGAAGAGATTTCGCTATTTCTCGATCTATTTCTGCGCAAGTACAGCGAGTTCTACGGCAAGCAGCCTCCGCCGTTCAGCGATTACGCCCTTTCGCGCATAATCGAATACGAGTGGCCGGGCAACATCCGCGAACTTGAGAATTTAGTGAAGCGGTACGTGATCGTTGGGAATGAATCGCAAATCATCCGTGAGCTCTCGACACACAAGCCGATTATGCATTCACAGGCGACGAATGGTGTCGATACTTCAGCTGCCGGTGTCGCCTTAGAAGCTCCACCTCCCGCTCACACCTCCGCGGCTTCGGTTCGGTCGACGCGATCGAAACCCGTCGACAACCACGATGATCGTCCTTCGCTGCTTGAGATCGGACGTCGCGCAGCCATGCATGCCGAGCGCGAAGCCATACAGCAGGTTCTGCAAGAGACGCGCTGGAACCGCCGCCAAGCAGCCAGAATACTGAAGATCAGTTACAAAGCTCTACTTAACAAACTCAAGCTGATGGAAGAGCAAAGTACCGACATTGGGCAGCCGCAAGCCTAAAAATGGTACTTAGATTCCACATGTCAGCTCCTGTGGCGTGAGCGGTTCGCTCTCTCTGAGTGACACTTAGGGTAATGCAATAGTTGACGAACCCGCATGAATGCTGCTCATTTCTAAGTTCCGCGTTTTCAACACCTAGCAGCCTCCTCTTTGGTTTTCTAAGTGCATAAGGGATTGACAACGAAAGAGGCAGCTTACTTTGAGACCTTTGGTCTTTCACCTTGGAAAGCTTCTTCACTTTTGCCCGGTCGCAGTGATGCACTCCGGCGCCTTGCGTCTCCTGCCCTGAACGGTTCCCTCCATCTTGCCTCTTGAAACAAGCCCTCGTTTGAGGGCTTTTTTTTTTGAGACGGCAGTTGGCAATCGGCATTTGGCCAAAACCAACGCAAACCTGACGCAGATCTCGCCTATGCTTCGCCCACGGATTTCGCGGATGGATAAATATTTTTGTTGGGCGCTCGAACGACCTCTATCAGTCTCGTTTACCCCGATGTACTACCCCCTTTTGTCTTTCTGCGTTCTCCGCGGGCGCGCAGCATTTGCGCTATCAGGTCGGGTTTGAGGTTGCTGCTGAGTTGGTTTAGCCGATTGCCGACTGCCGATTGCCGAGCGCCGGTGTTATGATTTCTGTTTCCCCACAGTACAAGGACGGCATCTATATATGTTCTGTCTTTACATGGGGGAGAGCTGAGAATGCAGGTAATTATGGAAAAGAAGCGGCTGGAACAGTTCAAGAAGCAGCTCGAACAAAGGCAGCAGGAGCTGCGCCGGGTGGTCACGCGCACGCAGGAAGACGGGCGGATTGCCGATGCCGAAGCCGCGCAGGATATCGCCGACCGCGCCGCCAATTCCTACACTAAAGAGTTTCTTTTCGCGCAGAGCAACAACGACCGCCAACTCCTGAGTATGGTCGAGAAGGCTTTGGGTCGAATTCGCGAGGGCAGCTTCGGCGAATGCATCAACTGTGGAAACGAGATCAATCCCAAACGGCTTGAAGCCGTTCCCTGGACTCGCTACTGCATCGCCTGTCAGGAAAAGATGGAGAAGGGCATGCTCGAGGAGTCGAAAACCTAGCGCTATTCCATGCCGATACAGAAGGAGAGCGGCCGTGACTGGCCGCTTTTTATTGGTGCCCTTGAGGAGCCTTTCCTGAGCGCCAGACTGTGGTATGTTCATCCACACCCCCACCAGACGTTTACTCCATGCGATTCTTCGAGCGCGAAGATCCCAAATCGAACCTGCGCCTGCCGCGCCCTGCTGTGGTGCCGGATCGCGATGATCTGAGTGTCTCGGCTCTGTATCGCGGTTCGCGTTTGGGCGGGGATTACTTTGATTTTGTCCCGATCAACGGCACACGAATGCTGTTTCTTCTTTCGGACGTCGCTGGACAGCGCGATGAGGCGATGCATGTTGCCGCAGCCTTGCAAGACGTTCTGGCCGAACGCGCTCGGGCGTTGCTTGAAGACGAGGATGCGAATGTCTCCGATGCCGTGACCGCGCTCGCTCTGGAATTGAATCGGATGGTCATCCATGCAGCCGGAGGTGTGCGCCCGGCGCCGACGTTTCTGGGATGTCTGGATGAGCAGTTTGGGCTTTTGCATTATGTCAACGCAGGACATACTCCGGCACTGATCCGGAGCGTCAGCGAAATTATTCAGCTCGACTCGACAGGTTTGCCCTTCGGCTTGTTTTCCCATGCAACGCATGACGCGGCAGTATCCGTCATCGCCGCAGGATCTTCGATCGTGTTGGTCTCCAAAGGTGTGATCGAAGCGACATCAGGAAAGCAGGAGTTCGGAACGCAGCGAGTCAAAGAAATCCTGGAAGCTCGCCGGTCCTTCTCGGCACAACAGTTGTGTCACGAGGTGCTGGAGAGCGCAGTCAGATTCTCCGATCAGCCTTCCCGATTTGGTCCGCAGTTCTCGATTGCCGGTTTCCGTGGCAACCATGAGCCGAACGACATGACAATCGTCTGCTTAATGCGAGTGATTCCGCAGGCCGCGGCAGCTTCCGCTTAGGCGTCTCACAGCACGACGTATTTCGAAGTATGATGTTGTGCCTTGTGGCTCCACTCCGATCATCGCAGGTGAAATATGAAGCGC
>DATEMI010000500.1:0-8521 GCA_035275665.1 Terriglobales bacterium
TTTAACTGCTTACCGTTTGAGACGCCAACTTGCGCGCAAGATCTGCCGCAATCTGGCGTCCGTGGAATCGTCCATTCTCAATGAATATCTCGCTCGTCCGCGCTCCTGCGACGATTACTCCTGCGAGATAAATTCCAGCTATGTTTGATTCCAAGCTCTCAGTGTTGCAGTACGGCCGACAGTCGTTTCCAGTGATCTGAATCCCGAGGCTGCGCAGGAAGTCGTAATCGGGATGATAGCCCGTGAGCGCAAAGACGAAGTCATTGGCAATTTCGAAACTCCGACCATGAGTTTCCAAAAGAACGCTTCTCTCTCGAGTTTCGCGAACGACCGTCTCGAAATGGGCGGTCACTTCGCCATTGCGAATGCGATTCTCAATGTCCGGTAGAATCCAGTACTTCACGTTCTTGTGCATGGTAGGGCCGCGATGAACCAGGGTGACGCGTGCTCCGTGTCGCCAGAGCTCCAGTGCAGCAATCGCGGCTGAGTTTTTTCCGCCGATCACGAGCACATCGGTGTCGTAGTACGGATGTGGCTCGTGATAGTAATGCGCGACCTTGCGCAGGTTCTCGCCCGGAATGTTCATGTAGTTCGGCAGATCGTAGTAGCCGGTCGCAAGCACCAGCTTTTGAGCCGAGTGCATATGGGCGGTCTCGAAGCGATCACGCGTGTGGACGCGGAAGTCCCCATCGCTTCCCTCGATTCTTTCCACTCGCTCGTACTGGCGCACATCGAGCGCATAGTGATCAGCAACTTTGCGGTAGTATTCCAGCGCCTCGCTACGATTCGGCTTCTGATTGGGACTGCTGAAAGGAATGTCGCCGATTTCGAGAAGTTCCGGCGTAGTGAAGAACGTCATGTTTGCCGGATAGTGAAAGAGAGAGTTCACCAGGCAGCCTTTATCGACCAGCACCGCCCGGAGGCCGACGCGCTGAGCCTCAATCGCGCAGGCCATTCCCGTTGGACCGGCTCCAATCACCAGGACGTCAAATGTTTCCGCGCTCGCTGAAGTCATTCTGGGCAATGCAAACAATATAGATGATGAGCACGCCGCAGCGATGCGTTATCGGTACAAGGCGATCAGAACTCGGTAGGTACTCATGCCATTGTTCCCGCCTTGCGACAAACAGGCGCCGATTGAATAGCCGCCGCTTGGCATCTCGAGAACGCGCTTCGTGAGCGCATTCGGAAGATCGGCAGCATTTGGCGTGGTGAAGTTGAAGCTGTAAGCCTGCATGTTGCGTCGCGGCAGTGCAACCATCGCTGCCCCGCCCGAAGTATCGCCGGCACAAGCGATTCGACGAAGCTGAGTCGACGTAACGGCCTCCATTGCAGGCAGACGTTGCTGCTTGCGGAGTGACTCGATCTGGTGCTCAACTGCCTGTTCGAAATCGTCTGACGAGAGCCGTGGAACGCCAGTAGCGAAATCTTCGGTCGCCCACAACTGATTGCCGGCCCTCACGATGCCCACTCCCATTTGGTTGTAGGCAGGGTTGAGCAGGTTTGTGCGATGGCCCGGTGAGTGCATCCATCCCGATTGCAGAGTTTCGGCGTCATCGCCAAAGCCGACATTCTCGGCAGCGGCGCTGAAGCGAGCGCCCTGAAGTGAAAGTCGCTCGGTAAACTTGGCCTCGCCTGGGAGTTGATGGGTCAAATTCTTCTGTTTCGCCATTTCATCCGAATGCAAACGCGCAGCAATCGCCAACCGGTTGTCCCAGGTGAGTGGAGGCGCGTTCACCTTGGCCCGCTCCTGATTCGTCCATTCGAAAATCTGGCGTTCCATTTCGGTTGTGCTGGTTATCTCTTGAGCTGAAATCAACGAAGGAATCCAAAAGCAGGAAACAAGTAAGAGAAACAGGATGCGAGTCATGATCTCTTGATTATGCGACAGGAGTTTCTCTGAGAGGAGCTTACGAACTAGCCTGCATCATGCGATCAAGATCGCCGATGAGACGCTCAGGACTGTAATGCCCGAGCATTACGTGGCCGTGATCGGTTTCGATATTCACTACGTTCTTGCCTCCCCAGATGTATGCGGTACCGGCTGAAGTGAGACGTATTCCATAGCCGAGACCGGTCCAACGTTCGGTGCGATACGAGTGAATACTGGAGCGCGGAATGAATCGCAGCGGCAGAAGAAATCCTTTCACCTGCACGCCATCGCTGCGCACGATGTACTTGAATCCCTCAAGCACGCCGATGGTCACCCAGGCCATTACTGCAACCAGAAAAACGCCGAGCACTCGGCCGGGACCAGGAAGCCTGAACGCCAGCCACAGGCCGATAGCTACTCCGGGTAGAAATAAGGCTAGGAGCGCTGGCGAGCGATGCTGTTCTTCGGCAATCAAAACTGCGCTCGGTGACGGTTCCGTTACCGCGCGAGGCATCCGGTATAACGCGACGATCGCAAACGCGAGTGCCAGAACGGGAAGAAGTCCGGGCACGGGCCAAATGTCTGACATAGCTCGCCCGAAAGCGGCATGGTCGAAAGTCTGCCAAAACACCACGAACAGCACGCCAATTGTGAAGTAATGGATAAGCGTGACGAGAGCGGCAAGTGAGCGCAGGCGAAAAGCACGAAGCAATACAAAGCTCATCACGACAATCGCGAACAGGAGAAAGAAGATGCAAAAGGCAAGCCACATCTCGGGCGATTGCCATCCGTTCGGCCGTCCATTGAAATCGAAATGAACGGCAATACGCGTGGGTAGATAGCGCCGGATAGCCGAAAAATGAAGGGCCAAAACGGGAATCGTTGCCCATGGCAGAATGATGAGAACTTTTTCAAGCCATTGCGATCTGGAGTTGTCCATCGAACGCTCCCCTATCCCGATACTGTCATCCTTTGGACCCCTCGTGGGTCCTGAAGTACCGAGAGAGTCAATGCGACCCGGGGGATCTGCTGTTCACCGGGATGCGAAACAACAGATCCCCCGCGCAGCAAAACCAAGTCTTCGGTGTCGGCGAACAACTCGCGACTGCGCGAGGGACGACAATTGCTGGCGACTGACAACTTAAGCCGCAGTTAAGAGAGCCGGAGGCCGATAGCCGAAAGCCGGCAGCCGTCTTCACGCCGACGCGCTCCGATTCTTAATCTCCGCCAAGAGGCGCTCTATCTCTTCCTCGCGCTCAAGAGTGGCGAAGCGGTCTTCGAGTGAATCGCCTGTCAACTCGCGGTGCGCGTGATTGATCGCTTCCCCGCGCGCAATCTTCTGCTTCATACGATCGAAGGTATCGACGTGTTTGCCATCATTGGCCGCTGACTGGGCTGTACGCGCTTTTCCCACAACGCGTGTGCGCCGCGCCTGGGCCACCAGCATGTCCGACTTGGCTTGCGCTTCCTCGAGTTTCTGCTCCAGCCTGCGCAGCGCGTTCTTCAGGTTCTCGACTTCGATCTTCTGATCCGCGACCTGCTGCTCGAAGTTCGCGGCGTTCTGCTTGCATCCGAGCGATCGTTCAAGCGCAGCGCGAGCGAGATCGTCCTGCTTCTTTGAAACTGCGAGTTCCGCTTTGCGCGTCCATTCGCCGATCTTCTCTTCGTTTTCCTTGTGTTTCTTCTCCAGCAGATGCTGGTCCGCGATGGCGATTGCCACTTGCGTCTTCACCTGGAGGAGCTGGTTCTGCATGTCGAGGATGACCTGCTTGATCATCTTCTCGGGATCTTCTGCCTTGTCCACCAGGTCGTTGATGTTGGCTCGGATTAGCGTTGAAACTCTTTCTAGTAATGCCATGACTAAACTCCTTTCGCTTGCTCTGCAATTTCTTTGGTCGAATAATTCCGGCAACTCGGAATTTTGGAGATCATTCAACCGGCGGCACGCTTGCGCTCGCGTCCGGCCATCACCGCGCCCAGAGCCGCGCCGATGGCGGTCCAGATCGCGAGATGGCCGTTCAGCAGCCCGATGACGACTCCACTCAACAGCACCGCGACGAATGCTCCCTTCCAGGTGTTCATAACCTTCTCCTGTCTGCTTCAATGCAGGGACATCGCAGCTGCGAGGTCCCCGCTCGTTGTTAATGCGTCTGCCCTGAAGCTGCGCCCGCAGATTTCTTCTTGGTTGCGTCACCATCTGAGTCGCCGTTCTTCAACTGCTTCACACGGCCAAGCAGCTCGTTCATGCTCATTCCCGACAGCGCTTCGAACAGCGCGGGGACCTGGGCGGCGATCTTTGTCATGTCGCCCGTGATCTTGCTCGCGCCGGCAGCGCCGTCGTTGCCGGTGGAAACAATGGTGATCTTGTCTACGTTGGCGAGAGGAGCGGCCATTGCACGTACCACCTCGGGAAGACCGGTGATGAGCTTGTCGACAACGGCGGCCTGGTTCCACTCCTGATACGCCTCGGCCTTTACGTTCATCGCCTTGGCTTCGGCTTCGCCCTTCTTGAAGATGATCTCGGCTTCGGCTTCGCCTTGTGAGCGTGTCGCGGCGGCACGACCCTCGGCTTCGACCATCTGGCGCTGACGTTCGGCGTCGGCGAGGGTCTGAATGCGCTGACGCTCGATCTCGGCCTCTTTCAGCACGGTCGCGATCAACTCCTTTTCGTGGCGCAGAATTTCTGCTTCCTGCACCTTGATCTGCTGCTCTTTTTCGACCTGCTGCACCTTGACAGCTTCGGCGATCACCGTCTGCTGCTGTATGTTGGCCTGGATCTCATATGCTTTGTCCGCTTGCGCCTGCTGCTTCTTGATCATCTCGGCATAGGCAGCTTTCTTGACATCGAGATCGCGTTGGGCTTCAGCTTGCTTGGCTTGCGAGAGCGTCTCGGCTAGCACTCGCTCTTGGTCGGCCTGCGCTTTAGCAATCGCAGCAGCACGCTGCGCTTCTGCACGCTTGATTGCGGTATCGCGCTCAGCTTCAGCGGCGGCGACATCGGCGTCACGCTTAATGCGCGCGACGTCGGGACGTCCCATATTGGCGATGTACTCGTTCTTGTCCCGCACTTCTTTTATCGTGAACGAGACAACTTCGAGTCCCATCTTGTTCAGATCGTCGGAGCAGGTGGAGCGCATGCGATCGGCGACCATCTCCGGCTCCTTCACGATCTGCTCAACCGTGAGCTGGCCAATGATGCCGCGCAGATGCCCTTCCATCACCAGCCGGATCAGTCCTTCGCGCTGCGGCGGAGTCTTCGTGAGGAACTGCTCGGCCGCGGTGAAGATCGAGACCTCGTCGGATTTCACCTTGATCTGAGCGACCGCCTCCACCGACACCGCGACGCCCTGGTTCGTGTACAGGTCCTGCTGCGGCGCAACATCGAATGACATCAGCTCGAGCGAGAGCATGCGACAGCTCTCAAACAACGGGAAGACGACAGTGCCATGCCCGATGCGCACGCGTTTTCCCTTGAAGCCATAGACGATCAGCGCTTCATTCGGTCCGGCTTTGACGAAGAGCTTCGCCATCATAGCCAGGAGGAACATCACTCCCAGCACTGAGAGCCCAACCACTACTTGCCATGAAAAGTTCGGCATACCCGTTTCTCCTTGGTTCCAGAACGGAACCGCCTACAACTTGCTTGCTTCTCCGGCGCTGGCCTCAGCCTCGCCGGAAATCTCATCCCACGCGCGCACGTAAGCGATTCCCCGCTCATAGCGCGTCACCACAACTTCGGTCCCTTTCGCGATCGGCGATCCGTCTTCGGTCCGCGCACCACAACTTCGGCGCGTTCCCACCTGCTCAAAGACGATCTCGCCTGTGCCCTGGCTGCGGATCGAACTGCTCACGCGCCCAAGAACGCCGATCATGTCGTACTCAGCGGCGTCGATACCGACGTCATGCTTCAACAGCACTCGGGCAAAAAACCAGAACACGATGCTGGCGCCAATGAGTCCAGCAATCGTCGCAAGGAGTAAAGCCAACCCAGTCCACAGGCTCGAGTAGCGCGTCAGCAAATACCCCATGCCGCCAAACCAGGTCAGAAACGCCATCAGCGTGAACGAATTGAAGAAAGACGCGAATCCATGCATTCCGCCGTTGCCCACATGCACATGGCCTTTTACTGGGAGATGAATGTGCAGCGTGCCGGTCAAAAACGAAAGCGTGCTGAAGACAAATCCCACAATGAAACAGATCAGATAGAAGAGCTCCCAATTCATAAGACCTCCTCCGCTTTCGCGCTGCCGTTCGCCTTTGTGCCGGTTTCCGGCTTCAATACCTGCAACAGCCGTTCTGCTAACCCGGGCGTCTCCAAAATTGCGCCGAGCAACACCAAACATCCACGCGAGTCTGCATGTTTGGCCAGCAGCAAGAGTGCGTGCTTCATCTGCGGATCGCGGCGGAATCGCTCTGCCCCTGCAATCAGCCAGAGATCGAGCCGTTCTTCCAAAGTGCGCACGTCCGAGATCAGTTCGGTGTGATAGCCCTCGGGATCGTCCACCAGATACCCGGGATGTACCTTGAAGAACTTCGCCAACAGCATGCGCGTGGTGTTGGTCAGGTGCGGACGGGCGCCTTTCTCAATCTGGGAGAGATACGACTGGCTGATGCTCGTTCCCAGCTCCTTCTTAATGGCGCGCACCACCTCCTGCTGCGTCATCTCGCGATCAAAACCGCGAATACTGCCCTCCACCTCACGCAAGTACCGGATTTTCTCGCCCAGTTTCATTTCAATTTGTATATTACAAATCGCGATAACGATATTACTGATTGCGATAGATGTCAAGAGGGTTGCTTCTGAATTTATGCGTGGAGCTATGTCTCTGATAACTAAGACCGTTATCCGCACGGAGCCACGGACCACGCGGAGAAGAGGTCAATTGAGTCTCCGTGTTTTCCGTGTCTCCGTGGTTAAATTAAATTCCCTCATGCGGGCACTGCTAAGAAATCGACTGGCAGGTTTCGGCGTTGCGCTTGTCTGCCTATTTGTGATCTTCGCGCTGTTCGCGCCACTCATCGCGCCGCGTAATCCTGCACAGCTCGATTTGGCCACGCGACTTGAGACTCCGACACGCGCGCACTGGTTTGGGACCGATGAACTTGGGCGCGACATCTTTTCGCGCGTAATCTACGGCGCCCGCATTTCCATGCTGGTCGGAGTCAGTGTGGTGGTTGGCTCTCTTCTGCTGGGGCTCATCTTTGGATCGATCGCCGGGTACTACGGTGGACGCGTTGATCGCTTCTTCAACGTGATCGTCATGAATGCGTTTCTGTCGTTTCCCGGGATTCTGCTCGCGATTGCGTTCGTGGCGTTCCTCGGTCCGGGAATTTTCAATCTCATTCTTGCGCTATCGATTGGAGGATGGGTCGGCTACGCGCGTTTAGTTCGCGCTCAGGTTTTGGCAGTTCGGGAACGGGAATTTGTAGAAGCAGCACGAGCGTTGGGTGCAAGCGACTGGCGCGTGATCACGCATCACATTTTGCCGAATATCATTCAGCCGGTCATCGTGCAGGCGGCGATTGGCATGGCTGGAGCCGTTCTCGCCGAAGCCACGATGAGCTTTCTCGGTCTCGGAGTCCCTCCGCCAGCCGCAAGCTGGGGATCGATGCTCAACGACGGCCGCTCACATCTGTTCGACGCGCCGCATCTCGTGCTCTTCCCTGCTGCCGCCGTTATGCTGGCAGTGCTTTCGTTCAACTTCATCGGCGATGCCCTACGCGATTATCTCGATCCGCGGTCAAAGATTGAAGCGGGACTGTGAAGGCGATCTCCAAGTCTTTACAAGTTGTGTGGCGATTCGCCGCGAACAATTCCCTTCCTCGCCCGATATAGACCTGCGATGCCGAACGTATAGGGCTGCCAGCTCGCGTTCGCATAACCGACAGCTTCCATGCGGTCGATCATCTCTGCAGGTGAGGGAAATCGTGAGACCGAAGCAGGTAGGTACGAGTATGGCCCTGAGACTCCAGAAATAACGGTTCCAATTTTGGGAAGAACGTTGCGGAAATAAAAGCCGTACAGTCTGCCGAGCACGCCGCCAGGTTCACTGAAATCCAGAATTCCCACTTGCCCATCCGGACGCAACACGCGATAAATCTCGCTTAGGCCCGCATCATAGTTGGCGAGATTGCGAAAGCCGAATGCGGAAACCACAAGATCAAAGGTCTGATCCGGAAAAGGTAGATGCAAAGCATCTCCCTCCACGGGAGCGATCTTGTGCTGGACAAATTTCGCTTTGCCCCGAGTCAACATGCCACGCGAAAAATCGACGCCGACGATCGTCGTCCCAGGAGCCTGTTTGCGCAGCGCCCGAGCCATGTCGCCAGTACCGCAGCACAGGTCCAAAGCGCTGGCACCCGGCTTCCGCAATGCTGACCGAAACGTACGCGCCGCACTCCACCACCAAAGCCGGTCAACGCTCATCGAGAGGACGTGGTTGAGGAGGTCGTAGCGAGGCGAAATCTCGTCGAACATCTGCTGCACGGCTTGCGCTGCTGCGCGTTCGTCCGCAGCGCCTTCGGGAGCGGCGCCTGTCACGTGGAGCTCTTGATCTCTCATCGCTGTGGACATCAGTTGCGAGACAACACGTGTAGTTGTTCTACGGCATGCGCGACGACTTCGTCGGGCACGCGATTGGAAATGAT
>DATEMI010000501.1:0-4066 GCA_035275665.1 Terriglobales bacterium
CGGCTTTGTCCGTACCACCACCGAGAAACCCAGGAGCCTCGATGTAGTACTCGCTCAAATCTGAGTGAGCTTCAATGTTTCGAGGATCGAGTTGCACGGCTTTTTCAAAGGCAATGCGCGTCTTCTTTGCCAATCCGATAGCGCTCAGCCAACTTGAATGCTCGGCTTTTTCGCCATACGCGCGGCCAAGCCAGAGCTGATAACTTCCGTTTTTAGGATCAAGATTTGCAGCGCGTTCGCATTCGGAAACCGCGGCATCCCAGCGCTCTTCGGCATACTGCACGCGACAAAGCAGGTTGTGCTGTTGGGCATCGGACGGGTTCGCATTCAGTGAAGACCGGAGAGTTCGAACCGCAGCATCAGCTTGTCCATTAATGAACAGATTTAGCGGTGATTCACCTGCTGACTGCGCAAAGCCCAGAATGGAAATAACCAAGACAGCGACTGCGAGCGCCAAAAGACCGTTGCGATACAACTTAGGATTAAGCGGAGAAAAGCGATTTGACATCCGAGGATTACCGAGTACGAACTTCTAGTCCGGGCTTAAGCGATTGAGTTGCGTTGAGGCTGTTGAGGGCCACCAGTTCTCCTGGATCGAGTCCTTTGGTGATTTCGATGCGAGTGTTGTTGGCGATTCCTGCTTCTACCGGCTGACGGTCCAAATGTCCCTCTTTGATCAGATACACGAACCGCCCACTCTCGTCATCATGGAGAGCCTCGCGAGCAATAGTGACCACGTCTTTCTTATTCGCGATACTCACATTGACTGTGACATTGATGTTGGGGAGCAGGCGCCTGTCGTCGTTATCGACGGCGCAGAGCACTTGGCCTACGTTGCGAGTGCCGTACGTTGTGATCGTATAAGGCATCTGGGTGATCTCGCCGTGCCAACTCTTTCCCGGCAGAGCATCCCAGGTGATGGTCACAAGTTGTCCCGTACCGAGCTTTCCGATTTCGGGCTCATCTACGAACGCGCGTACCTGAACTCGCTTGAGGTTAGCGAGCTGAAGCAGCAATTCGCCTTGCTGGACATACTCGCCTTGCTTGATGGGAATCGAGTAAACCGTCCCGTCAAACGGAGCTCGAATTTCCGTGTGCTTTAACTGGTCTTCAGCAGCGGCTAATGTTGCGCGAGCCTGTGCGCCCTCGGCCTGAATTTTATTTACTTCAGGACGCGAGTAGCGATCCTGCTGCTTCTGCTGGAGCAGCTTCAGCGTGGCATCCGCTGTGGCCAGGCGATTCGCCGCTTCGCGCACTTCCGACGGCGCTGCCGCTCCCGTTTTCGCGAGCTGCTGGAGTGCATCGTAGTTTTTTTGTGCAGCGTCGCGATCCGCTTGTGCCTTTACCAGATCAGACCGGGTGGTTAGGACTTCTTCCTGAGTTCCACCTGATTGGATCGCATGCTGGTCAGCCTCCGCGCCTTTGAGCTGCGCTTGAGCGCGCGCAACCTGAGCACGCACGTCAGAATCCTCAAGCTGCATCAGCATCTCTCCCGCTTTCACCTGCTGACCTTCGCGGACGTAAATCTTCTTCACCGTTGTCGGAATGGGGCTGTGAGGATCGAAGTCCTGAATAGGCTCGACCTTTCCATTGGTAGAAATGGACGTCACCAGATCCTGGCGGGTCACTCGGTCGTAGCGCACGGGAACGGTACCGCTGCGGCTAGAGATGAAAGCGGCAAGCACGATGACGGCAACGACTGCAATGATTGCGAATCGCCACACGTGTCTACGGTTCCCGTTGGTCTTAGTGCGTTCGGCCATTTGTTAACAAAAGTAAAGTATATCGGACAACAAAGAAGCTCCTCGCTCAAGCCTCTGACAGGCTGTTGCCTGCGCGTATGCAGCTGCTCATCAGATGCCCCAGCAGGTCGATTTGGCTCAACGACATCTCAGTCAAACAGCAGCATCATCTAATCGAACCGGCAACACGGTATTTGTCTACTCATATTTGCGATGGGAATTGGACTGCGCGAGGCCAAAGAGGTCACTGTTTCGGTATACAACGAAGTGCAGCGGACCCGCACTTTCAGCGTAGCTGCCGGTCTTGCGTATTACTTCCTGCTCTCTCTTTTCCCTCTGCTTATTCTGCTCGCCACCGTGTTGGGCTACTTACCCATTCCGAACCTCTTCAATCAGATACTCGATTTCGCGGCGCGATTCATTCCGCACGACGCCATGGGCCTCCTGCGCAAGATCCTGCAAAGCGTATTAACCCCAAGCCGCGGCGGATTGTTGTCATTTGGAATCGCCGGAACACTCTGGGCGGCATCAGGGGGATTTTCGGCGATGATCGACGCCCTCGACATCGCATACGATGCGCGCAAAAGCCGCCCAATGGTGAAGCAGCGGCTGCTGGCGCTTGGTCTTACGTTCATGACCGGAGGCCTCATGGCGCTGGCCATGGTTCTCACATTGGTCGGGAACCGCGCCGGATACTTCCTCAGTAACGTGCTTCATCTCTCGCGCATTTTCGCACAAAGCTGGGGACTGATTCGCTGGGGAATCATCGTCGGCTGCATCGTGCTCTCGATGGAGCTGCTCTATTTTTTCGGTCCCAACGTGAAACAGCGTTTCAAGCACACACTGCCGGGAGCCATTATCGGAACGATTCTGTGGATTCTGATCTCGCTGGCAGTCA
Source organism: Terriglobales bacterium (assembly GCA_035275665.1). GTDB lineage: Bacteria > Acidobacteriota > Terriglobia > Terriglobales > Acidobacteriaceae > Gp1-AA112. Next base: position 2,641 of record DATEMI010000501.1, read on the forward strand.
ACATTTACATTTCTAACTTCGCCAATTACAACAAGACCTACGGTACCATCGGTGCGGTCATCGCGCTCATGTTTTGGCTGTATGTGAGCAGCATCGCAATCTTAATCGGAGCCGAACTAAATTCAGAGCTATTGAAGGTCGAGGGCAAGAAGCTTCAAGGCCAGCAGCGGGTAGCTCCGGGAGAGGTCGCGCAGTTTCCAAAAGCGGCTTGAGGGAGTTTGTCATTCCGAACCCCCGGTGCCTGGCGGTGAGGAATCCCTATCGACTGCGGCGCACTCGACTTCGATGAACATCCCGATGATACGGCAGGACCACCTCACCTTCGATGCGGAAAAGCTGACAGAATTCTAAATTCTGAGTGGGGCACGTGATTGGAACCTTCTCCTCGATCAAACTCAATTCTCGTTCTCTTCGTGCTGTATGCGTTTGTCACCTCGTTGATTTCGTGCTCCGGCGAGCGCCAATGGCAGGCTTACGGCGGTCCTGACGGCGCTCATCATTCCTCGCTCACTCAGATCAATCGCTCCAATGTGAGTCAACTTCGAGTCGCCTGGTCTTATGACACGGGAGAGGCGGGTGGCTTGCAGACCAGTCCGATCGTAGTTCATGGATCTCTATACGGCATAACGCCGCGCCAGAAAATCTTTGCAGTAGATGCAGCTACCGGAACGTTGAAGTGGCAGTTCGATTCAGGTGTGGCCAGCACGCAGCCGAATCGCGGACTCGCGTACTGGGAGCGTGGCAGCGACGCCCGGATTATCTCCGCCGTGATGAACTTTGTCTATGAGCTGAATGCCAATACGGGACAGCCGATCTCCAGTTTCGGAGATCACGGCCGCATCGACCTCCGCAAAAATCTCGGACGCGATCCCGCCGGGGTGTCTATTGCTCTGACGAGCCCGCCGGCAGTTTACAAAGACCTGTTTATCGTCGGTGGACGCGATCCCGAAACCCTGCCCGCCGCTCCAGGTGACATTCGAGCTTATGACGTTCGCAGTGGGAAACTGCTCTGGAGCTTTCATACCATTCCTCATCCCGGCGAATACGGTTATGAAACCTGGCCCAAAGATGCTTGGAAGACGAGCGGTGCGGCCAACAATTGGGCTGGTATGACGCTCGATTCGGAAACGGGAATCGTCTATGTTCCGACGGGCTCGGCGGCCTTCGACTTTTACGGTGGCGATCGCGCCGGCGACGATCTGTTCGCGGATTGCTTACTCGCGCTCAAAGCCGAAACCGGGGAGCGCGTGTGGCATTTCCAGGCGGTCCGGCACGACCTGTGGGACCGCGATTTCCCGGCTCCGCCGGTTTTGGTAGAGGTAAAGCGAAATGGGAAAACCATTCAAGCTGTCGCACAAACGACCAAGCAGGGATTTGTCTACGTCTTTGATCGCGCTAACGGAACTCCGCTAGTTCCAATCGAATA
>DATEMI010000502.1:0-3737 GCA_035275665.1 Terriglobales bacterium
CGGAACCTTCTTCTCGCGCGCGTAGCGAATCGCATTCAGCATTCCTTCGATGCCGCGCTTACCAAATCCACCGGGGACGAGAATGCCGTCGTAGCCTTCGAGCTGCGCTTCGTAGGAGCGATCATTAGGATCTTTCGTTTCGAGTCCCTCAGCTTCAACCCAAGTGACATTCAGCTTTAGACTCTGGCCTACGGCGCCATGAACCAGCGCCTCCTTCAGAGATTTGTACGAATCCTCGTACTCAACGTATTTGCCGACAATCGCGATCGAAACTTCATCCTTCGGGTTGTAGACGCGATGGACCAGGTCTTCCCATGCCGAAAGATTCCGCTCCGGCGCTTGCAGATGAAGATATTTCAGCGCCAGCGTATCGACTTCCTCATGCGCGAAGACGAGCGGCACTTCGTAGATCGAAGCCACGTCTTTGGCGGTAATCACCGCCTCTTCTTCCACGTTGCAGAAGAGCGCGATTTTGCTCTTGAGCTCTTTTGCCAAGAATCGATCGGTGCGGCAGAGCAGGATGTCCGGCTGAATTCCCACACTGAGCAGTTCTTTCACTGAGTGCTGCGTAGGCTTGGTTTTGAGCTCGCCGGCAGCAGCGATCCACGGAACGAGGGTGACATGAACGAAGATTGTGTTCTCGCGTCCAAGTTCCTGACGCATCTGGCGGATCGCCTCGATAAACGGCAGCGACTCGATATCGCCGACGGTCCCGCCGATCTCGACCAGCGAGACATCCACATCCTGCGAGACCTTCCGCATCGCAGCCTTGATTTCGTTGGTAACGTGCGGAATTACCTGCACCGTCTTGCCCAGATAGTCTCCCCGCCGCTCTTTCGTGATGATCTGCTCGTAAATTCTGCCGGTAGTGAGATTGTTATCGCGGCTGAGCTTGGCGTGGGTGTAGCGCTCGTAGTGCCCGAGGTCGAGGTCGGTTTCCGCGCCGTCGTCGGTAACGAAGACCTCTCCGTGCTGGAAAGGCGACATGGTCCCCGGATCGACATTCAGGTACGGATCGAACTTCTGCAGGCTGACCTTCAGTCCACGGCTCTCCAGCAGACAGCCAATCGAAGCCGCCGCCAATCCCTTGCCCAAAGACGACACCACGCCACCAGTCACAAAGATGAACTTTGCCGACATTCGCTCCTCGCCTCTTTATTTATGTGTTTGGAAGTGCGCGCCAGGTCCATCCGGCTCTCAGCAGTTCGGAGGCTCCGCCCCATGCCTTTCCAGGCAGGGCCGGATTGAACCGCATAGGGGTGCACAACCAATTATGGCAGAAGTCGCCCTATGAATAAATTGTGAATTTCTCGGCAGAAACCCCAAGGCATTGTGAGAGCAGCCATGGGACCTGGAAGGTTTCGCGCGGCTTCGAGTCGTGGCGCTTTGGAAAGCCCAACAAAATAACAGCGTAAAAAACAGCGTAAATGTTGAAAATGCGCTTTACGACCGACGGATAATTCGGCCCAACTCCGCGCGTTGCAGTACGTTACGGGGGTTGGTCCTCATGCGGATCTTCGCAGGAACAGCGTAAGAACAGCGTAACTTCATTTTTTCCGACCTGGCCTGCTCATTCCCATATTAGAACCCGATTCCGATGCTACGACGAAAAGGGAAAAAACGCACAAAAAAATCTCGCCGCATTCTTCAGACACGGGGCTCTGGATCACAACCGCGCTTGCCCAGCGCTGACGCACTGGGCTCCACTTCCGGCGACCCTTCTGGTCTCCGCTTAGTCCGGGACAATGTTCGATGGCGGCCAATGCGACGGCTGGGCATTGACGTTGTTCACGATGCCCACCGGCCCTTGAACCTCGTGAATGTCGACGTTGAAGCCATCCACCTCGATCAGCGGATCATCTCCGTTTAACGCCTTCGTTGGCGCCTCGATCGTGAGGCTGCGCGATTCACCGGGCACCAGAGAAATGTAATTATCGGAATAAAAGACCGGCAGCACCCGGTGTCCACTCTTTTTCTGGTGCAGCTGAAGATGAGACATCAGGGCCACATTGCTGCTGGTGTTGCGCAGCGTGACCGCGAGAATGGTGTTCGGACCCTCGGTGCGGGCCGTGGCGTCAGCGTCCAGGGTGACAGTCGGCAGATTCATCAATCCGTCGAACTGATCCTGCGACACATGCTGCCAATAGAAGTTGGTGGAGAGAAGATTCCCGGCGGCATCCGTGAGATCCAGCTTCACGAAATACAGTGGGCTGATTCGCGCGTTCACCTCGATCTGTGCTGCCTTCATGGTCGAACTGGGAGGGACCTCGGTAACCGAATACGTCTTGTGCGAACTGAGTTTGCCGTTGAATGCGTAAACGAAGACGGTGACCTTTACATCCTTCAGCGCTGCAGGTCGATTGTTGACGATCTCTATTCCACGCAGCGCTTCATTCAACTGCACATGCACGCTCTCGCCCGCCTTCTTGACTGCGTAAAGCGCGGCATTGGGTTCGAGATCGTAATGGTAGATTTGCCAGACGAAGCTCGGCTGGGCCGGGTTGCTCATCCAGGTGATCACGCCCGTAGTTTGTCGAAACATCTCCGCGTTGCGTCCTTCATACATCGCGCGAAACGCCTCGTAGGTAGCGAGCTGCCCCTTGCGCACGAAATCGGCAAGATTGCGGATGTGCCCATAGCGCTCCGCCAGCGACTTGGGAAACTCGTTCCCGCGCTGCGCACCCGCAGCCATGTCGTGCTGCGCCCAGTCGTCGTTGATGGTCTCCCAATCCTTCTCCGGCATCATGCCCTGGATGGATTCAATGGTAGGAACCGAGACTGAGCCCGTTTCCGTTTTGAAACTCTCATTCAGCGCGTAGAAGAAACGGGGCGAGCGCCAGTAATAAGGACCATGCGAGGAAACGCCGCGCCCTTCCGCGGAGTTCGATTGATAAATCCGTGTCGCATCCAGCCGAGCCATCAGCACTTTCAGCTGATCGTCGAGCGCCTTCGGCGGATATCCTTCATTACGCGCGCACCACACCGCGATCGAGGGATGATTGCGGTAGCGCATCACCTTGTCGGTAACATTCGCCAGGTAGGTGGGAATGTCCGCGACATCGGGACCGTCGCCCGGGTTAGGCTGAAAGAATTCATCCCAAAGCAGGATTCCGTATTTGTCCGCCGCATCGTAAAAGTCAGGACTGGTACTCTGCCCCACCCAATTGCGGATCATGTTCATATTGGCCAGCGCATGAAGGTGAAATTGCGCATCGAGCCGCTCCCGCGAAATGCGCTTCATGCCTTCATCAAGTCCCCAGTTACCGCCGCGCACCATCACGCGAACGCCATTCACCGATATCGTGAGGTTCTCCGAGTCCGGCACCTGATACTCAATTTTCCTGATTCCGAACTGGCGTGTCTGCACGTCAGAACTCGTGCTGCCGACATTGAATTTCAAAGTCAGCGTGTACAGGTTCTGCGGACCATATCCATTCGGCCACCACAGCTTCGGATTATGTACAACCAGCTCCGGCGTCGACTGAGGATCGAGCGATATTTCAGTCGACGCATTCGCCGAAACGCTGACAGGCTTCTGAAACGTGATCGCGGCCGATCCACCGCCCACCGATTGAATCACGCCAGTGAGCGTGCCACTAACGGGGTCAGCCGTGAGATTTTGCAGCGTGGCCGACACACGCAGCTCAGCCATATCGTGCGACTCAGACAAGTTCGATGTAATGAAAGGATCTTTCACGATCACCGGCCCGCTGGCATCCATAGTGACCGGAAGCCAA
>DATEMI010000503.1:0-9331 GCA_035275665.1 Terriglobales bacterium
CGGCTCGACATCTTCAAAACCAACTTCTCCGACGACAGCTCCACGCTCTATCACAATAATGGCGACGGAACTTTCACGGACGCAACGTACGCCTCCGGCCTCGGCCTGCACACACAGTATCTAGGTTGGGGAACGATGTTCCTCGACTTCGATAACGACGGCTGGCCCGATCTGCTTCTCGTGAACGGCCACGTCTATCCCGAGGTGGATAAATTCAAGCTAGGCTCGGAGTATCAGGAGCCACGGATTCTCTATCACAACAGCGGCAAGGGCACCTTCGATGATGTGTCCGACCGCGCGGGTCCGGCAATCACGCGCCGCGCTTCCGGACGGGGACTCGCCATCGGAGATCTGTGGAACAACGGCAAGATCTCTGCCGTCATTACCAATATGGGAGATGCGCCCAGCCTGCTCGTCAACCAGATGTCGTATCCCAATCACTGGATTGCAATCAAAACCGTCGGAACAAAATCGAATCGGGACGGGATTGGCGCGCGCATCACGGTGAAAGCCGGCGGACGAACGTTCGTGGACGAAGTCCGCAGCGGTTCGAGCTACAGTTCGTCCAACGATATGCGCGTGCATTTCGGCTTGGGCTTGACTGCGAAGATCGATTCGCTTGAAATCCGCTGGCCCAGCGGATTGGTCGAGAGCTTCGACGCGAAGGTTGACACGATCAACACTGTCAAAGAAGGTAGCGGCACCACAGTTGCAACGAAGAGTCCACCTGCAAGCAAATCAACGCCCGCACGGTCGCGAATCTCGTCCCGATCGACTGTCCGCAAATGAACATTGCACATCGAACATGAACGATGCTTGCTCGTTCTCTTCCATGCTAAGGTTCTGACTTTGCTTAAAGATCCGGGCGCATGTCCGTGGCCACGAGCGTGCGTTCATGAACATCCCCAGTCCCGCTGTCGTACACAATCCAGCACTTGAGGAGCGCTCATGGACAAACTCCTGCAGGAACTCCGGTACGCTTTTCGCCAACTGCGTAAGTCTCCCGCCTTCACTACCACCGCGATTCTGACGCTCGCATTCGGTATCGGCGCAAACGTCGCGGTGTTCAGCGTGATGAATGCAGTCCTGCTGAATCCGAGTGGACTCCACAACCCGCAGGGACTGGTTGCGCTAAGGGCGCGATATGCGCTTGGCGGCCTAAGCAACATAAGCATCTCCGCTCCGGATTTCCAGGATTCACTGGAAGGACGCAAAGTGTTCTCCTCGGCGGCGATCATGATGCCCGGCAGCTTCAACTACGCCGGACAAGATTCCCAGCCGATCCGCCTGCAGGCAGCGCGCGTCTCGTGGCAATGGTTCGACGTCTTCCAAGTTAAGCCGTATCTGGGCCGCAACTTCCGTCTTGAAGACGATCAGCCCAACGCGAACTACTCGGTTGTCCTCTCGTATCAAACGTGGAAGAAGCGATTCGGAGGAGACCCGAACATCGTCGGCCGCAAGCTGCAACTGAACCAGCAGAGTTATGAGGTGATTGGCGTGATGGGACCCGAATTCGGCTGGCCCAATGACGCAGAATTCTGGACTCCTCTCGCAATGCCTCCCGGCCGATTCTTCGATCCGAACTACCGCTTCAACGAAAATCTTTTTGGCATCGCGCGCCTGCGTCCTGGCGTGACGCTCGATGAGGCGAATGCGTACCTTAACACGCGCGCTCAGCAAGAGATTGAGCGCGAAGGCGCCAACAGCTTCGCGCGACGTGCGGGCTGGGGAATGTTCTCCATGCCTCTGATCGACTACGTTGCCGGAGATCTGCGCAAGCCGTTGTACCTGTTGCTCGGCGCCGTGGCTCTCGTACTCCTGATTGCGTCGTTGAATATCGCGGGATTACAGCTTGCCCGCGCCTCTGACCGCGAGCGCGAGAACTCGATCCGCGTTGCGCTGGGAGCGCCTAGTGGACGGCTGATCGCACAAGCGTTTCTCGAAAGCTTCCTACTGGCATGCGGCGGCCTGGTGCTCGGCGTATTCCTCGCCGAGACGGTGATCCCTCTTCTGCTCCTGCTCGCGCCGGAACACCTTGTCCGCAACATTCAGGTGCACCTGGAGACTCCGGTTCTGCTCTTCGTTGCTGCTGTCGCGATCATCGCAGTATTGATATGTGGCAGCGCTCCTGCCTGGCAGATGACGCGATTCAAATGGATGCAGGCTCTGCGTGACAACGGTCGCTCCGATACGGGAAGCCGCGCGCGTCAGCGGCTGCGCTCGGCGCTGGTCGTCTGCGAGATCGCGGTAGCAATGCTGCTTCTGGTCAGCGCCGGCCTACTGGTAACGAGCTTGCGCAAAGTTGAGCAAGTCGAGACTGGATTCGATCCGCAAGGCCTTATGTCGGCACGCGTCTCTCTGCCGCGCAGCGTGTACAGCACAGACGAGAAGCAGGCGGCCTTCTACATTGCGCTGTTCGATCAAATCAAGAACATTCCGGGAGCAACCGATGCTGCCATCGCCGATTCCCTGCCGTTCAGTAATGAAGGCGGTTCGAGTTCGTTCCAGATCGAAGGCCGTCCCACCGGCCCAGGCGATCCCGGCCCGCACGCGATCATTCGCGCAGTCTCGGCCGACTACTTCAGCACCATGCGTATTCCTGTGATTCGCGGGCGCGAATTCACAACCGAGGATCGTTCGACGACGCAGAAAGTCGTCATCGTCGACGAGACTCTGGCACAACAGTATTTCCCAAATCAGGATCCGCTGGGACAGCACCTGAACTTCGGCAGCAAGGATTCCTACACCATCATCGGCCTGGTGAAACATGCTCGCGTCTCTTCGCTCGATGCCGATACGAGCGAAGGTATCAACTACCTGAACCTGGCGCAGAGTCCGGACCCGAGCGCATCCGTAATGATCCGCACGCGGCTTTCCCATCCGGAACAGTTAACTGGCGCGATTGCGAATGCAGTCCATGCCGTTGATCAGAATCAGCCGATCTACGAACCGCAAACGATGGAAGAATGGGTGGACAGCTCTTTGGTGAGTCGGCGGTTCCTGGTCATACTCCTCTCTTCATTCGCCGGACTGTCGCTGTTCCTCGCAGTGCTCGGGCTGTATGGTGTCGTCACTTACATGGTGAGAATGCGCGTGCGCGAGATTGGAGTGCGCATGGCTCTGGGCGCGCAACGCTCGGATGTGCTCGCCATGGTGGTGAAGAGTGGCGCGCAATTGGCAGTGATCGGCTCATTGATTGGAATCTTCGCAACCTTCATGGCCGGGCGCGCACTTTCGACGTTGCTCTACCAAGTCAGCCTCTACAACCCGACTACGCTGCTGAGCACATCAGTCCTGCTGGCGCTTGTTGTCCTGATTGCGAGCTACCTTCCGGCTCGCCGCGCAGCCAACCTGAATCCGATGAAGACTCTGCGCGACAACTGAACTCTGAACAGCACCGCCGGAGGTAGCCGGTGGGCTGGGGCGCCCAGCGGCGGACCCGGGCTGCGATGTCGCGTGTTTTCGAAGCAACGTTCTCGAAAAGATGCCCTGAATCTGCAACTGAACCTGCATCTAACCAGAGCAGCGGTCCACCGCTCATCGAGAGCTGCCGTTTGTCTGCAACGATCAATTCTACGCACGTGCAAGAAAAGCCGGCTCAGCCGAGGCCCATCCCGCCTCGACGGCTTACGATTCGCACGCTGCTGCGCCCGCACCTGGGAGCGCTTACCCTCGGGCTACTGGCTGTCATCGGCGAAAGCGCTGCAAACCTGCTTGAGCCGTGGCCGCTGAAGATCGTCCTTGATAACGTCTTTCACAGCAAGAAAGCTTCAGGATGGCTGGAGCACTTCGTTCACTCAGTCGCCGGTGACGACAAACTGGTGATCCTGAAGTTCGCCTGCCTGGCTGTACTCGGCATCGCTGCGCTAGATGCAGTCTGCTCGTATGCAGAGAAGTATCTGACCACCAGCGTCGGACAGTGGGTCACGCACGACTTGCGCCGCGCGCTCTACTCGCATCTGCAGCGTCTTTCACTTGCTTACCACGATCAGAAGCGCACGGGCGATCTGATCAGCACAGTCACGAGCGACATCGATTCCATCCAGAGCTTCATCACCTCCGGTCTTCTGGGAGTGCTGATTAACCTGGTCACGCTGGTCGGCATGATTGTGGTGATGCTTTATATGAACTGGCGTTTCACATTGATCGCCCTTTCGGTCGCGCCATTCCTATTTGCGATTGTCTATACCTATACACGCCGCATCAAGAAAGCTGCACGCGAGGTGCGAAAGAAAGAAAGCGAGATCGTCTCGATCATCGAAGAAGTTCTTGGTTCGATTCGCGTCGTCAAAGCCTTCTCGCGCGAGGACTACGAGCTGAAGAGGCTTGATGAAGAAAGCCTCGAAGGCGTGGAAATTGCCCTACGGGCGCGCAGCTTGAAAGCCAAGCTCGCGCCGATCGTGCAGATCATCGTCGCGGTAGGCACCTGCCTGGTGCTGTGGTTCGGCGGACGCCTGGAGGTCACGTCGGGCACCCTGGTCGTCTTCATTCTGTATCTGGGCAAGATGTACAAGCCCATGCAGGAGCTTTCAAAGATGACCGACTCCTACTCGAAAGCTCTGGTCGGCTATGAACGCATCCAGGAAGTGCTCGAAACCGATAAAGAAGTCAAAGATCTTCCCAAAGCGAAACCGGCCCCGCGCCTGAAGGGCAAGGTCGAATTCGATCATGTGAGCTTCTCGTACTCTCCCGAATCCCCCATTCTGGAAGACGTCAGCTTCACCATCGACCCCGGCCAGGTTGCGGCGTTTGTTGGCCCAACCGGAGCCGGCAAGACTACCATCATCAGCCTGATTTCCCGATTCTATGATCCCGTTTCGGGAATGGTAAAGATTGACGGAGTTGATATCCGCAACTTCCGCCAGCGATCCCTACGGCAGCAGATCAGCTTCGTGCTGCAGGAAACAGTACTCTTCCATGGCCCGATCTGGCAGAACATCGCATACGGCAAACCAGAAGCTCGCCGAGACGAAATCATCCGCGCCGCCGAGCTTGCCAACGCAACGGAGTTCATTGATCGCATGCCGGAAGGCTACAACACCATCGTCGGCGAACGCGGTATGACGCTCTCGGGCGGACAGCGCCAGCGCATTGCCATCGCCCGTGCCCTGATTCGCAATACACCCATTCTCATCCTCGACGAGCCTACCTCCGGCCTCGATGCGGGCGCAGAGAAGCTTGTGGTCGAAGCCTTGGAGCGCCTGATGCAGGGCAAGACCGTCATCACGATCGCGCACCGCCTCTCTACCATCCGCGCCGCCGATGTGATCTTTGTGATTAAAGACGGCTGCATCGTCGAACACGGCACGCATGACGAGCTAATCCGCAGAGGTGGCCTCTATGCTGACCTCGAACGCCTGCAGGTTGGCGAATCCGACAAAGCAGGAGCCTTTCGCGAGACGTTGGAGTATCAAACTGGGAATCGCAGGAGATAGTACTTCGGGAATAAAGAAAGATCGTTCCGGAACTCCTACCAGTACGTCAACTGCAGATTGTGTACCCAGACCGAATACGGGTCAGAATTGGCGTCTCCATTGAGCTGGAAGTGAACGCCGAAATCCCCATTCGCGCCACTGATGGGCTGAGGGTTGAAGAGCATATCCACTGGATAGGTAGTGCCGTCGATGCTGATGGAAATAAAGTGTGTGTGTCCATTCACGCGCTCGTATTGCATCATGAGCTGTTGGTGGGTTGACGGAGTCGGCCGCAGGCACGGCACGGAGGTGGGAGTCCAGTGCTGATTGGCCGCGTCCCATACCTGCCAGATGCCATCTCCGAACGAGCATTGGGTTGAGAACTTGTACCAGCCTCCATCGATGATCTGGTTCACGTTGTATTCAACTCCCCAGGATGCAGCAGGATCTTCAATGTACTGATCCAGGCTGAGGACAAAATGCGAGAGCGTCGCATCATTGCCCAAACGCTCCCACCATAGCGCCTGAGACCAGGCTGCACCATGTCCAATCCAAAATTGCGTCGAGCCCGGCTGCGGATATGACAGTCCCTGCGTCATCGAAAAGGGGACCACTCCACCACCTGAACACGTATCGCACGAATTCCAGCCGGACATCTGCTCGATATTGGAGATTGTCGTTCCTGTTGGCGTTGGCGTGGGACTGGGAGTCGGAGTTGGACTAGGCGTCGGAGTTGGAGTTGGCGTCGGGGTTGGAGTTGGCGTCGAAGGAGTCGATGGAATCGACGAAGTCGTTGAAGATGGTGCGGATGTGCCGCAGCCTGCAATGAAAAACACTGCAAAGAAGAACAGCAGAATCCCGATAGCGCGACAAAAAAAGCGCATCCATATCTCCGGGGCCAAGGCAAGCCGGAGACAACCTTACGCGTTTGTGTGCTGTGGCCCTATAAGGTAGCGCTCGTAATCCGCTTGGGGAATTTGCCCTAATACTCCCGAGGGAAAACGGCTCGTGGCTTCGCGTGAAAAGGACTGAGCACCGATTCTCGTGTACTCGTTCTTTGCGGTTGCACTTCGGAGGACGTCGCACGTTCCGGGATCTAGAGAATGCTAGGCCCGAATGGACTCGAACCATCGACCTTTCCCGGCGAGCCGGGACGCCCTAACCAACTTTGCGGCTATCGATAAGTTCCTGAATGGAACGATGCGTTTTCCAACTCTTTAGCTGTCGTTCTCTCCGACGCGCATCGATTAAGGTTTCGTAATCTTCCTGGTAGACGAGTCTCCAAGGCCCTCGAGCACGGGTGTACGGACTATGAAGACGGGCATGTTCGGCAAGACGCTTTTGAAGATGAATCGCAGAGCCAATGTAAAACCTGGCACTGGTTTCACTCTGGAGGATATACATCGCGGGCATTGAGAGAATGGTAGGCCCGAATGGACTCGAACCATCGACCTCTTCCGTGTCAAGGAAGCGCTCTAACCAACTGAGCTACGGGCCTATCTGTAAAACCGTTGGACCTTCCCGGCGTGCCGGGACGCTCTAGCCAACTGAGTTAAGGGCCTACGGACAGCGAGTCTTTTTATTTTAGACATTCATCTAACGTCGGGCAAACGTCTCAGCGACTCGCTGAGCGAATTAAGCCCTTCGCCCGATTGAGCCATTTGCGCCAATCGCTACACTCGAAGTATGGGAATGGCGGGGGATTTCGCGCGATTGGTGCTCGGCCTGGTCGTGGCCGCGTTTCATCGCCCAATCGCCGACTTCATCATGGAGCGCGAGCAAGCGTTGCTCGGCTTCTTCCGCAGTCATGGCGTTCACTTCCCTGACCCACCGAGCGAGGCCACACTGCACAATATCTACTTCGGCCTTGGGCTATTCATCTCCCTGTTTTCGATCGTGCGCATCTGGACGACGCTCTAAACACGTTCGGCGAGCTGTCTATTTCTTCCTGGCGGGTGCGCAAGTAGGCGAGAGCACCTCAATCTTCAAAACCCTAAACTCATGCTCGGGATGGAGTTTATCGTCAGGCTTGCTGGATGAATTCGGGTCGACGGGATCGTCCTTGTCCTTGTCTTTGTCTTTCTCCACAAAAGCGCCACTCGCCTTTACCTGCTGCCCGACGTGACTGGAGAGGTCCTCGGCGCTGCTGACTGGAACCCTACTGCCTCTCTGGGATACGAGAACGATTCCATTTTCCGCATCTTTAACCAGACAGCCCTTCATGGAACGTACGCCACCGGGAATTGACGGACGATGCGCTCGTGCTGAGGTACCGGAGTTCCGTTGTGGCGTCGACTGCGCCATCAACAGACTCGACACAAGTAACACTCCAACCGCTTTACTGACCAAACGTCTGATTCCTCTCTGCCTATCGGTCCCCTCAGTGTGGAGGACTGACAGAGCTTAAATAAAGGCATTTCCTCCATTCTCAATCGCCAATCGCGAATTTGCCAAGTTACGCACAGACACTCCTCCCAGACTTTTGCGCTTCCATTCCCGAATCCGTATCATCCTCTCCGACCACAATGAACCCGCCGAGTTCACTCTCTGAAGCAGAGCAGAACGAACTGCTCGCAATGGCCAAGCACGCGTACGAAAAGGCCCATGCTCCCTATTCGAATTTCCGCGTCGGCGCTGCAATCCTGCTCGCGAGTGGAGAGATTTTCTATGGATGCAATGTCGAGAACGCCTCGTATGGACTCACGAACTGTGCCGAGCGCACGGCCGTCTTCTCAGCAGTTGCTGCCCTCGGCGCCAAGCAGGTGCGAATTCGTGCGGTCGCGGTCGTGAATGATCGCAATGTCGCCTGCTCTCCGTGCGGAGCGTGCCGTCAGGTCATCAACGAATTCGGACCTGACGCCGAAATTTTCTATCTCGGCCCGAGCGGCATGCAGCGAAGCTCGATGCGCGAATTGCTGCCAAATTGTTTTGGATCAGACTCATTCACTTAGAAAACAACAAGCAAGGACCTGCGGCCGTCCTCGGCCGGGTTTTCGTCGGTATGACCGAATCTAAGAGAAGAATCACGAAGCACCAAAACCAAAACCCGCACGGGGCCGCGCGCCGGTCCAAATTCAACTCGGTCCTATTCACTCTATTCAGTTCTCCTCAACTCCTGTAATCTTGCACTTCCCTCTATGACATCCAGAAGTGCCGCAGAGAGCCGATGCGCATCGTCGATCTGATTCGCCGCAAACGCGACGGCCACGAGCTCACGGGCGACGAAATCCAGTTCATCGTTCGCGGGTACACGCGCGGCGACTTTCCTGACTACCAGATGTCGTCATGGTTGATGGCCGTGCTGCTCAAAGGCATGTCAGGGACGGAGATCGCCACGCTCACCGAGGCCATGTTGCACTCGGGCGTCACGCTCGATTGGTCTGACCTGCCTGGCAAGAAAGTCGATAAGCATTCGACGGGCGGCGTCGGCGACAAAACCTCTTTGATCCTCGCGCCCATCGTCGCTGCCGGCGGGCTGCTAGTGCCCATGATCAGCGGGCGCGGCCTCGGCCACACAGGCGGCACGCTCGACAAACTCGAGTCCATTCCGGGATTCAACGTGAACCTCGTACCCGACAAAATGCGTGAGGTGCTGCGCAAATGCGGCATGGTGCTCGTCGGACAAACCGAGCAGATCGTTCCGGCAGACAAGAGGATGTACGCATTGCGCGATGTGACCGGCACGGTCGAGAGTCCAGCGCTCATCTGCGCGTCGATCATGAGCAAGAAAATTGCAGAGGGGATCGACGCGCTCGTGCTTGACGTAAAGACCGGCTCCGGCGCGTTCATGAAGAAAGAATCCGACGCCGTGCACCTGGCCGAGCTGATGGTCGACACCGGCGTGCGTATGGGCAAACGCATGGTCGCGTTGATCACCGACATGGATCAGCCGCTCGGGCGCTATGTCGGTAACGCGC
>DATEMI010000504.1:0-3424 GCA_035275665.1 Terriglobales bacterium
GAAGGCCCACCCGGTCGCCTCGCGAATAGTCGATTCCAACTCGGGTGAAGGCCTCGGATCTTTCGAGCGGCAAAAGAGTGCGGCAGCCGATACGCTGGATCAAGGCTCACATCACTCTGCCTTCTTCGTCACCTCGTGCTATGTCGCTTGCGTCACTTTAATTTTGTCGACGATCTTGCGATCACCAGCATACGACTGCGCTATCCGGGGGACAATGTCATGCTGCTCTTCACTGCTAACATTACCTGTGAGCACGACCGAACTATCACTGACCTGCGCGTCTACGTTGATGCCTTCGAGGGCAGGTTCCGACTTGAGATCACTTGTGACCTGCTGCTGAAGTTGTTCGCTAGACAACGCCTGGGGAGGTGGAGCATGCTCGTCCGGAGGGATTTGACGTGTCGGCGGTTGTCCCGGAGCTTGCGGCTCTGCTGGGAACGTTCCTGGCGTTCCGTAGGGCGGTTGCTGAGTATCGGGCTGGGGCTGCCCTTGCTGCTGAGCGAAGCAAATCGTCCCGAACAGCAGCGTCAAACACAATGCTAACTGCTTCATACACTCCTCCTCTGTGCAGATCAGATGCCCTGATGTACGGGTAAGGTTTCGAGTTGGTTGAACAAAGATCTCTAAGCGATACAGGAACATACAGTCCTGCTATAGGGTCTCTAAGGTTCTCAGAGCGCTTTATTCCCAAGCACTCATTTCCGGAGCGACGATTCGCGTTCCATGTACTTCAAGATTTGGATCTTCAAATCCCACGCACCTTGTGAGCTAGCCTGCTAGACCACGCCAACTCAACGCGGCAGTTTAACTTTGCGACGCTCGACGAAATGATGGCTTTATTTGACCCAAGCGGGCATCCGGTACGCACAAGCTAGGCATGACCGTTGTTGCCATCGTCCCAACGGACGTGAGAATGCAGAAAGCCCTCGGCGTAGCGTCAAAGCTTTCGGCAATAACACTCCGATAAAGGCGCACGGGTGTCGTTGACATTCGCGGACAGCACCCGTTGCTCTGGAAAAAATAGGGATCATTTTGCCTAATCGTCGAAGTCGGAAGCGTCGTGGATTGCTTTTGAACGCGAAGGTGGCAGATCAAAGCGGTGACGAGCAGCTACTCACGCGATTCGGTCAAGAATTGCTCCAACGACTGACCTTCTGAAATAGCAGTGGGAGCTTTCTCGAAAGGCACACACACCGACAGCCTCGTCCCGCGACCATTCGGACCGGCACAGATTTCGAGCGTTCCACCAAGCTGACGGACCCTTTCATACATACCCCGAAGCCCGATTCCCATGTTGGCAGTCGGTCCTACTTCAAAGGGCTTCTCCGCTACGATACCTTTTCCGTCATCTTCAACTTCAACGCAAACGTCGTTTCCCTCAAGCCGGATCTTGATTCTCGCCGTCTTGCTTCCAGAATGGCGGTGAATGTTAGTCAAAGATTCCTGAACAACACGAAAAATTGCAGTTTCCAGCTCGCGCGAGAGTCGGCCGAAGTCACTCGGGATGTCTAAATTCACAGTGATTTTGCTACGGTTAGAAAATCCTTGCACGTAAAGTCGCAGAGCGGACGAAAGGCCGACCTCATCCAGCAAGGGAGGATGCAGCAAGTGCGAAATGGTCCGGACTTCCGTCGAAAGTTGTTGTAATAATTCAATAGATTCGCGGATGTCTTCATCGATTTCGTGTTTGCTTTTCTCATCGTCGACGATTGGGGCCAGCTTCATATTGATGGCTGCGATGATTTGTCCGGCGCTGTCGTGCAACTCGCGCGCTATTTGCCGCCGTTCCTCGTCACGGAGTTGCAACAAACGAGCGGAGAGCACTCGCAGACCATCTTCGGCTTGTTTTCGTTCGGTCGCGTCTCGGAGCACCTTCGAAAAGCCTTGTAGGTGCCCAGTGTTGTCCCTCACAGGAGTAATAACGACATCGGCCCAAAATCGAGAGCCATCCTTACGAACTCGCCAGCCTTGATCTTCCACGCGCCCTTCGTGGGTCGCGCGCTCTAGGAGCTGGGCAGGCTTGTTCTCGTTCTGATCTTCCTTGGTAAAGAAAACGGAAAAGGGTTGACCCACGATTTCTTCCGCGCGATAGCCCTTAATACGTTCCGCTCCAAGATTCCAGCTGGCCACGCGTCCGTCGGGCGTCAACATGAAAATGGCATAGTCCTTAATGCCATCCACAAGCAAGTGATAGCGTCGTTCAATATCCGCTAGACGGCTTCGTTGAGCCGCGAATCGCCGATCTAGCGTTGAAGTCAACACAGCCACTAGAGAAATGAGTACTGTCGTGATGCTCACACCAGCAAATCCAAGTGTCGAAGTGCTCACCGCATGCGCTGTGTCCGACGGCAGAGTAGAAGGAATAAAGTGGGCTGCAGCCATCCCGGTGTAATGCATCACCGGAATGGCGGAGCCCATAATCACCGCGCTACCGATTTTCAACCACAAAGAGCGAGGTATATCGCCTCTGAACTGAAATGTCAGCCAGAGTGCTACCAATGAAATTGCGATTGCAAAAATGACGGATAACGCGACGATCCAAAGGTCATATTCGCACATCGCCGTCAGCCGCATGGCAGCCATGCCTATGTAGTGCATTACCGAGATTCCACCGCCCATAATGATGCTGCCCACAGCCGCACGACGCCAGTTCATCTGAGAACGACTTGCGACGAACAGAGCGACACCTGAGACAACGACCGCTGCAATCAACGAAAGAAGTACTGTGGGCCAATCGTACAGAACTGGTATTGGCAGGGTAAAGGCAAGCATTCCCACGTAATGCATTGACCAAATGCCAAAACCCATAGCAATGGACCCGCCGGCAAGCCAGGCTGGTCGCCACTTGCCGCTCGCAGCCGTTGTTCGCCCCGCGAGTTCCAACGCAGAATAAGCAGCGCAGATTGCGATCAGGATAGAAAGAATAACGAGACGGTAATCGTAAAATCCGGTCATCTTCAAATCAAGCTTTCGCTGCGATCTGAAAAACGCGTACGCACACGCGCAGCGACGTACGACAAGTACAACTCGGCAAAAATGTATTCCGCTGTCGCCTGACTTTTACAGAGGTCGAAAAGAGGCATGTCCCTTCTTGCTGCGAGCGGGGCGTAAGAAGGAAATGACACTGCAAGTTTATGATGCCATAAAGCCTACCCAAAGGCCAGAGCTGGTGTCTTGCGGCTCTCGAGTTCCAGGTGCCTGTCGGCACACAGCAAACCGGCTTCCCGTAAGCGCTCGCATCACGAGAGATCGTCGCATATACAGTGGATGTGCAATACGTCTACATCTGACGCGGCACGTGATCTGGGTAGAGCATCCTCTTGTTCAAATCCAAACCATCTCTCATTACTGAAGTTGGCATCCGATAAAGACGCGAGTTTTATCGCTGCAGGAGCTTACGCAGGATGCCCAGGCGAATACTCAT
>DATEMI010000505.1:0-4203 GCA_035275665.1 Terriglobales bacterium
TGGACGTCCGAAGAACATCGTTCACCTCTGCCACGACGTCAGACTTGGGTTAATTATGCAGACGGCGTGCTCGGCTGAGTCGGTGCCGCGTATGCCTGAGGCACAATCATGGGCTCTTCAGGAATGATGATCCAGGCCACGAGATAGCCGATGAAGCCGATGCCGCCGCTGGCTAGCGCTAACACCAGCCAAACCAGCCGGACCAGTGTCACGTCGACATCGAGGTGACGTGCGAAGCCCATGCACACGCCGGCGATTTTGCGTCCTTCTCTGGCGCGCTCCAGCGGGCGTCGCGCCACGCGAGCGCCCAATTGACGTCCACAGGCTGAGCAGTACAGGCAGTCATCTGCCATCGTGCGTCCGCAGAAATTGCAGTACATAGGTCCTCCTGAGAATGGTAACGAATCGGCGTGCGAAAAAGTTCCGCCCGCGGGGCAATAGGCAATAAGCGATCCAAAAGAGGCCTAAACCGAAGGCTCGCGTTTTCAGGGTGCTTCGCCTATTGCTGATTGCCTACTGCCTATCGCCGATCCTACTGCGCCCGATACGGTTCGCGCAGCAGCTTACGCGCAATCTCGGCTTGTGTCGAGGAGTCGTCCTGGGCGATGACCGTTTGATACTCTTGGACAGCTTGATTTCGCTCGCGCATCAGGTCATAAAGCTGTCCCGCCGCAAGCTCGGCACGCTGACGCAGGCTGAGCTGTCCGGTGGGGACGCTGGCCGTGACCTCGTAATTCTTGAGCGCATCCTCGTATTTCTTCTGTCCGCGCTGGCTCTCCGCAAGTCCGAAGGTCGCGAATTCGAGATGCGCGCCCGCATAGCGCCCGGCCTTCGCTCCGTCTACTAATCTCTCGTAACAGGAGATCGCACTTGGCCCTTTTCCGCCGTCCTTCAGCAGATTGCATTCCTCGAGGGCGAACAGAAAGTTCTTCGGGTATTGCCTGATCAGAGTATCGACGACCTTCCCCGCTTCGTCGTATTTGCCTTCCCGCCTAAGGAACAGAGCCAGAGCTACTCGTGCATCGACGCTCGATTCGTGTCCTTCTTTCGCTGCTTCCCGCAGATACTCCAAACCCTTCTTCTTACTTCCTCCAAGCCCGGCGATGCCAGCCAGCATCTTCACCGGCATCGGCAAGCTGCCGACGACGTAGTTGTGTGCTCCGACGACGGTCTTGGCGTCAGTGTATTTCGGATCGAGTTCCAGTACACGTTCATGGTCGCGGCGCGCGGCCACGGCATTCCGCAGCGCGGAAAGGAAACTCTTATCGACCAGAGCGATATAAGTCGATTTAAGTCCACGCGCCTCGCCCCGGACGTACAGGGCATCGACATCACTCGGATTCTTCGCCAGCCGCTCGTTGCACAGGTTAATGGTTTCCGCCGTAAGCTGATCCACCTGTGCTCGAATCGCCGGATTGCCGTTCGCGGCCCGCCCGCTTAAGAAGCCATCGTGCGCGTACAGGGTGGTGTCCAGCAGGTTAAGGCGGTATAGCTCGCGGAAAACCGTCGCCTGCAGAACGTGAACCACCGCAAAAGGATCCTGCGGGTGGGCTTTTTCAATGCGCTCAAATTGGGAAACTGCCTTGTCGTACTCCAAGTTGTAGAAATCGTCGAGCGCGAGCTTTACCTGAGGATCATCTGCTGCCCGATATGGGCTAGCAGAAACCGCTGGAGTCGATGCGCTGATGCTCTGTGGACTAACGACGAAGGTATTTACTACCAAGCCACCGAGGAAACACAGTAGGAAAACCGCTCGTACATGCACCGGAGAGCTAAGGACCGGGTAAGGCTTCATGGCGGGGTACTTGCGAAGTTTACCTGATATTCGCGCCGCCCTGAAGCAGGTACAAAGAACCTGCCCCCGGAAAGACTGCGAGAACTCCATCTATGAACAGGCCGGTTAGAACGGCAAAGGATTGCTATACCGCGGCAGAGGCAGCGGCGGAGCTGAACATCTCCGTCGAGCGACTCAACCATCTGCTCGATCGCAAACTTTTCAACGACGGCTCCGGACGCCCTGCAACCCTCAGCTTCCAGAGCACCGACCTCATCCTGCTGCGCTTTTGGATCGAGCAGGACCAGCCCAAGCTCATCCAGATGCCTTCGCGCAGTATGCGGCGCGGCACTGGAACTGACGATTTTGAAAGCGAGCGGTAAAACTTTCACCATAGCTTCCCCAACGCAAATTCCTAACCTGTTGAACACACGTCAGTTACGGGCACGTAACTTTGGCTCTTCACGTGCGGGCAACAAAGTTAGGAATTTTCCCATGAGTACCAACCCTCTGCGAAGAGAAGGCTCCTACTGGAAGCCAGTGCTGGATTACGAGCACTGGGAAGCTGATGCTCCCGCCGGAAACGGAAGTGGAATGGCGCAGACGGCAGTCGCCGAAGCCGAGCCAGCGGTTCGTCACGACCTCTGCCGCCACTGCGGCGCGGAGTTTGTAGTCGATTCTCCCTTCTGCCGCATGTGCGGACGCGCGAAGAGCGAGACGCTGATGGCTCGGGAAAAGAAGAGTCTCTGGCGCGCAGTAGATTTCTACCAGCTTCGCCGCAGCCTCGGGCTGAGCATCGGAGCGATGATCTGCTTCATTCTCGGCATCGCCTGCGTCGGAGCAGCAGTGGCCACAGGTTTCATTTATACGGCCAATACGCTGGTTGACTGGCAAGCGATCCAAGCGTGGCGCTGCGAATGGCTGATTGCCGGCGGCGTGGTTTTTGTCTGCGGAATTCTCCTGAATGGCCGAAAGACAACACAGATTTAGGCGCACCGAACCTCGGAAGTCTAAGACCCGCCGCATGGCGGGTCTTTTTTGTTCTTCTCGTTGCAATCTTAGGAACGCACATTAGGCGGGCAGCAATGCAATCTATAGGCATTGGCTAGACGGAAGCCCCCGATTTGACAGGCTGCGGAAAAGGCGGGCGCCACCAGGGTAACGGAACCGGCGCCGGAAGGCGGCGGGACAGCCGCGTGTGTTGCGGCTGCGTTTCTGCACAATTGCTGGCAGTATCGTCGCATTCGGAGTTCTCCTTTCGGCAACCTCGACCCACCGGCTCTGTTTTGCATTTTTCCCAGCCTGTGAGTCTGGGGCTTCACCCGTCACTTGGCGCTGCGCTCGATTACTCATCTATTCCTGATCGTCATCCGAACTCGGCTTCTTTACATTCGAGTTCCCATTCTGGGATTGCCCTGAGTTCGGGCTGGCCAGCGCCTGATCTGGCCCGGCGTTGACCTGAATGTTCTGCGCTGTGTACGAATCACCTTCAAATCTCGCAACGACTGTGACGGTGCTGCCGACCAGCAGATTCTCAGGTACGCGCATCGATGGGTCGAAATGGATCACATAGATCTTGCCGTCGGCGCGGTTCTCGACGTCGAGCTGTCCGGTGCGAATGTCGAGATGCGTCACGCGGCCGAAGTAGGTGAATGAGGTTCCCGGCTCCGCGATGATCGAAACCTCGTCAGCGATTGCGCCGTGAGAACGCGGCGAGAACTTCACGGCAATGAGCGCGCCAGTACGAAGAGAACTCTGCGTTCCTGGCATATCTTTGCTCTTGATTCGCGTTTCTGGAGTGATGCGGAACCTGACGCTCGTTCCCGCCAGCGTATCCTGCACGACCATCTCGTCCTTCTTGCGATCAAAGCTCATGATCTGGCCGCTAGCATCGGCGGGGCTGGTACTCGTCTCGACGTGAATGTTCTTCGCGTACACGTTGCCTTCGAACAATTGCGTATCGAGGTAAACGCGATCGCCTTTCTTTACCGACATCTGGGTGGTCTCTTTGCCATCCCGATAGAAGTGAGTGCGCTGATCGAACTTCACGTTCATGGCGTTGGCGTCATAGACGCGAACGCTCATGCGGTCGCGAATCTGGTCGATGCTCTTTACGGTGCCCCCAATCAGTGACAGCTTGCTAGGCTGCAGCGGATTGGGCGCGAGGATGTCACTCACATCGCTGGGATCTACCATCCCGCCTCCGCCGAGCGTTTTGGTGACCGGCATAGGCGAACTCGAGAGCAGAGAATCTCCCGCGCTGACCGTAGGCAGAGCTGTTCCCGCATCGGGCGAAGGACGTGGAGCGCCGCGCACGGCACCCGCTCCATTTGGAGTTGTGCCGACGGTCTGCACCGTCGATTGATCCATGTGCGTGCCCGGAGCAGGAGACGCGGAGGTTCCGGATGGCTGTTGTGCAAAAGCAATGG
>DATEMI010000506.1:0-4465 GCA_035275665.1 Terriglobales bacterium
TAAGCCGGAAACTTGGCGATCGGGAAGTAATACGATCCGTCCTCGACCTTGTAAGCAAAGCCTTTCTGCTGCAGCCGCGCGATGAGTGCTGCCATTTCGGGAATGTGCTCGGTGGCGCGCGCGATCTGCTCTGGCTTCTCCAGCGCGAGCATGTGCATGTCCTCGAAGAAGGCTTTCTCGTATTTCGCTGCATACTCGCGTACGCCAATGCCCTTCGCCGACGAGTTGCGGATGATCTTGTCATCCACGTCGGTGATGTTCATCACGTGGTGCAGCTCGTATCCGCTCTGGCGCAGGAAGCGGCGGAAGAGATCGACAAAAACGAAGGTGCGGAAGTTGCCGATGTGCCCGTAGTCATAGACCGTCGGCCCGCAGGAGTACATGCGGATGCGCTTGTCCTCGAGCGTCTTCAGCTCTTCGACCCGCCCTGAAAGTGTGTTGAAGACCCGCAGCGCCATGCAGTGAATTGGTGAGGAAACAGAATCTTCGATTCTAGGGAGTGCGAGGGAAGAGGGTCAAATGAGCAGCAGAACCGGCGGCGGTAGCCGGTGGGGCAGGGCGTGTGTTGCGGCTGCGCATTCCCAGAGTGCAAATCCGACCCACCATGTTGAACTTACATCAATCTTCGTTGTTATCGGTGCTGGGCTTGGCGCCCAGCACCGACCCACCGGCTACCGCCGCCGGTTCTGTCAAAATGGCAGCCGAGCTGTGAAGATC
The DNA here is from genome assembly GCA_035275665.1 of Terriglobales bacterium. Classification (GTDB taxonomy): domain Bacteria; phylum Acidobacteriota; class Terriglobia; order Terriglobales; family Acidobacteriaceae; genus Gp1-AA112. The sequence goes on from DATEMI010000506.1 coordinate 718, forward strand.
AGGTTGTGATCGAACGTGTGAAAGCGCGTTGCTGCGATCTGCATTCCGGCGCCAAGCGTTAGTCCCAGCCGATTATGCAGAGGAATGCGGCCGACTACTAAGCCCGGAGTGAGGAATATTTGTTTCTTGCCGTCGTTCGTGCCACCTTCGTTGAACGTCGAGTTCACTTCAAGTTCCGGCCACAGAAATCGGCGGACGTGATATTGAAATGCGGTGTTCCAGGTAACTGTATGTCCCAGCCGATCCACGCTGTCAACCGGCAGGCCGACTCCCAATGTTGATTGCACGCTAAAACGGCCGAAGCCCTTGCCTGCCGCCACTGTGGGCGTCACCACTGCCGCGACCGACCCATTTCGGTACGAACCGGTAGGAATACTGCCTCCAAGAAAGAACGTGAGGATGTACTTGCCGTGCTCCTCGTTTCCACTCGCCAGCCGGTATTTCAGCAGAAAGCTCTCGTCGCCAAAGCCATCCTTGATCGCCGGATTGTTGTGAACCAGATACGCGGGAGGTGCGGCGATGATGATTTCGATATTGCGACTTGGAATCAGCTCGAGGCCTTTTCCTCCTCCAACATTCACCAGCTCGCCGCTCGGCGTGAGCTGACGCAGAATATCGAAACGAAATTCCTGCTCCAGACGCGGTGTAACGGTTACCAGCGGCGTGATCCAGTGGGGTTGGTTGGCTTGCGTCTGTGAAACCCGATCCTGCCACTGTTCGACGAATTGTCCGCGAAGCGGTAATGAGGCAAGTAGCAGAAGGGGGAGCGCGAACCTGTATTGCAGTTTTATTCGAGTCACAACGCTATTTATATACGATTTGTTCGAAGTAGCCCTCTCACAACACGAGGGAGGAATTCGTATGCCTCGCTTTCAGAGGATTTCGTTCAAAAAGCCTTTCGGTTCCAATCGAGCTTCAGCAGTGACTATGTAAGGCAGGACGCAGTGCGAAAAATCGATGCCCGCAGGGAATCCTCGGAGCCGCGGAGGTGCTCACCGGTTCCAAAAGGGCTGAACTGCGCGAAATCCAAACGCCATCGCACCTACGACAACTTACGCCAGTTAAATGCCACAAGTTAAAGCGAATCAACAACTTGCGTCTACACTGATAACAAGATGGTTACAATGAGCCGCGGCGCGCGTTGACGCGACGCTGCTCAGCGTAGAAGCTGTAAAGAGTCGTTATGGGAGCAACTAACTCCCACGAATTGGTTTTTCTTCTTCATCCATAACGTTCGAGGAAAGTGGAAATGGCTGAGCGTCGAATTCTGAATTCCTGGAAAGAAATCGCGAACTATCTTGGTCGAGGAGTGCGCACCGTGCAGCGCTGGGAAGCACAACTCGGACTTCCAGTGCATCGGCCAGCGGGCAAAGATCACAGTGCTGTGCTTGCTTTTTCCTCGGAGCTCGATCAGTGGCTGGATAGCCGTCCGGTCCGTTTCGCGACCAGCCTGAATCCTCATTCAATGCAAGAGAGTCAATCGCAAGTGCAGGCGCTGCTCACGCGCGCGGAAGCCTTCCTGCAAAGGCTTGAATCTATTCTCAATCGCGCTGACGAGACACAGCGTAAGCTGGCGGAGACTCTCGACGTCCTGGCTGAGAATGAGAGCGCCCGCCGCGAGCTGCGGAATGTGCGCTCGCGCAGACTCGAAGCCGGCGCGGCGTAGGGACTTGCCACCAATTCTGTCATTCCGAACGCCATATTTGGCATAAGGAATCCGTACAACTTCTAGAAATTCCTCCCGAGCTCTGCCGAACATGGAGATTCCTTTCTCCTGTTCGTGCGAACTGCCCGGCGTGAGCCGCCGCGCGGAATGACAACAACCCGAGTTCCGCAGTTTGCTCCTGCCTTTATGCTCGGTTTACATTCATAAATGCGAATTACTTAGGATTCATTGATGTCTTCCATGACGGTACGTCCAGCGCTGCGTCCGGGCTTTTCTTCGCCTGACGAACTCTGGCAGGCGGTTCTCAAACATATCCGTTACACGCTCGCGCAATCGCGGGTGGACCTTACTCCCAAGGCCGTTCTCCGTCCGCTGGCGCTGGCCATTCGCGACCGGCTGATCGACGGGATGCTCGAAACGGAAGAGCGCTACCGAACCACAGGAGCAAAGAGGCTCTATTACCTCTCGATGGAATTCCTGATGGGCCGCGCTCTGAGCGACAACCTCTGCAATCTCCAGCTCACGCATCTGTGCCGCGAGGCGCTGGCCGAACACGGAGTCGATCTCGACGAGGTTCTGGAAACTGAAGTGGATGCGGGATTGGGAAACGGCGGCCTGGGTCGGCTGGCCGCCTGCTTTCTGGAATCGATGGCAACTCTGGGAATGCCTGGATTCGGCTATGGCATCGACTACGAGTTCGGGATGTTCACGCAGGAAATTCAGGACGGCTACCAGCGCGAGAAGCCGGACCGGTGGAAGAAATACGGGACCCCGCTGCTGATTCCGCACCCTGCGCTCTCAGTCGAAGTGCCTATTTATGGGCGCTGCGATGTTCATGCGCGCGATGCGAAGTGGACCGATCAGAAGCTGGTGCTTGGCGTTCCCAGCGACCTGCCCGTCGCCGGCTATGGGGGACGCACAGTCAACTATCTTCGGCTCTTCGCCGCGCAAGCGTCAGAAGATTTCGATATTCAGATCTTCAATCGCGGCGACTACATTCGGGCCGTCGAACAGAAGATCGCGGGTGAAAATATTTCGCGCGTGCTCTATCCGTCGGATCAGGTGAAGTCGGGAAAAGAACTGCGCCTCCTGCAGGAGTACTTCCTGGTGGCATGTGCGCTGCGGGACATTCTGCGCGGGTTCCTGGCCGACAATTCCGATTTGGAACAAATTCCCGACAAGATCGCCATCCAGATGAACGACACGCATCCGGCGCTCGCCGTTCCTGAAATGATGCGGCTATTGGTCGACGAGCACGGGATGGAGTGGAAGCGCGCGTGGGAGATCACACGGGCGACATTTGCCTATACAAACCACACGCTCCTGCCGGAGGCGCTGGAGAAGTGGCCGCTGCCATTGATGGAGTATGTGCTGCCGCGGCACATGAACATCATCTTCAACATCAATCACAACTTCCTGATGAAAGTCGTGCAGTCCGATCCGCTGGATTTCGAGCGGCCGCGGCGCATGTCGATCATCGAAGAAGCCGGCGAAAAGCAGGTGCGCATGGCGCTGCTGGCAATCGTTGGCAGTCATTCGGTAAATGGCGTTTCCGAGCTGCACAGTGAATTGGTCAAGAAGACGCTCGTACCGGATTTCGCGAAAATGTGGCCGGAGCGCTTCAACAATAAGACCAATGGCGTGGCGCATAGGCGCTGGATTCTCAAGGCGAATCCAGGTCTCTCACAATTGCTGTGTCGCACCATCGGCGAAGAGTGGATTACCGACTTTGATCAGATTCATCGCTTCGAGGCTTACGCTAACGACGCTGCCATTCGATCTGAGTTTCGCGAGATTAAACGCGATAACAAGCAGCGCCTGGCAAAGGTGATTGCGCAGACATCTGGCGTGCTCGTCGATCCCGAGTCGATGTTTGACGTGCAGATCAAGCGCTTCCACGAATACAAACGCCAGCTTCTGAATCTGCTGCGTATCACCTACGATTATTTGCGCATCACCGAAGACGGCGAGACGCTCACCACGCCAGCAACCTACGTGTTCGCGGGAAAGTCGGCTCCGGCGTACCTTGCGGCGACACAGATCATCAAGCTGATCAACAACGTCGCGCGCACCATTGACGCA
>DATEMI010000507.1:0-38847 GCA_035275665.1 Terriglobales bacterium
ATCATTTACTTCAGCAATGGCATGAGCCGCTCTGGGATCGAGAACCAGGTAGAACTGCGTGCTGCTGTGAATACCGCGGTTCAGTCGAACGTTGCTCTGTACACGCTCGACGTTCGTGGGCTCCAGGCATTTCCTCCCGGAGGGGAAGCCCAGAGCGCGAGCTTACGCGGACGCTCCGCATACTCAGGCCAATCGGTACTCGATCAATTCAACAGCAACGCTGACAGCCAGGAGACACTCACCACCCTTGCTGGCGATACGGGCGGCAAAGCCTTCCTCGACAGTAACGATCTGAGTGGAATTTTTACTGCAGTGCAGCGAGATACTTCCGCTTACTACGTGCTCGGCTATCGCAGCACCAATCCTGAGATGAACGGGAAGTATCGGCGCGTGAAAGTTGTTCTCAAGCGTTCCGATTTTAAACTCGAGTACCGCAACGGCTACTACGGTCCCAAAGATTACGGCCACTTCAATAAAGAAGATCGCGAGCAGCAGATGCTCGACGAGCTATCGTCGGAGCTGCCCGATGTGGATGTTGCGGTTTATATGGCCGCCGCCTACTTCCGACTCGACGAAGCTCACTATTACATTCCCATCTCGATCATCATTCCGGGTTCACAGGTGCCGTTTGTCACGGAAAAAGATAAGGATCGCGCCACCATCGACATCATCGGAGTAGTGCAGGATGAACTGAAACGCCCGATCGGAAACGCGCGCGAAACCGTGAAGCTCGCAGTAGATGAATCGCGCCAGGTTCGCCGCAAAAACGTTCAGTACAACACCGCGTTCGTGCTGCCTCCGGGCAGGTTCCACATCAAATTCGTCGTGCGCGAGAACCAAACCGGGAAGCTTGGCTCGTTCGAGACTGAGATCAACATTCCCGATCTGAGAAAAGCTCCTCTGAAGATGAGCTCGATCGTCCTGGCCAGCCAGCGGGAGCCGGCGTCAGCGCAGAAGAACAATCCCAATCCTCTGATTCGCGATGGCGAGGAACTCGTGCCGAACATCACGCACGTCTTCGCCCCCGATCAGCACCTCTACATGCAGTACGAGGTCTACGATCCGGCCAAGGACAAGCGCGATCAGATTCCCATTTCGGGACACACACCTCAATCTAAGCCAGCCAAGAACGCGGTTCGCGTACTCACGAATGTCGAGTTCCTGCAGGGCAATGTGAAAGCCTATGAAACGCCGCTGGTCGAAGCCCGCGAGATCAACGCGCCGGAGCGCAAAGCGGCCGTCTTCCAGTTAGATGTGCCGCTCTCGAAGCTGCGTCCGGGCCTGTATACATGTCAGGTAAATGTGGTCGACGACGCTGGTGGAAGCTTCTCGTTTCCCAGAATGACAATCCTGATTCGCCAAGCAGCGAATCTGACGACGACCGCGCAGCAGCAACCTGCTGTGCAGTGACTACGTAAAACAGAACTGCCGGCGGTTCCGTTGCCAAGCTCTACCTCAGCAGCTTTCGATTTTTCGCAGGAGCTTTCGATTTTCCGGTAACACTTTGGTGCCATTCTTCATCACAGAGGATGAACCTACAAAGCAACTGAATTGCTGACAGCTTTGCGCCAGGAGTGACAGCAATGAAATCCCTACGCGACGGATGCGAACTTCTGCACAGATGGCTTGCCATCTGGACTCAGGTTTTGATGGGAGAGTTGATTGCGGCTACCAAGCCGACAACCGACCTCAGGCGATAGCAAGCGACAGAGACGATAAAGGCCGCTCAAATCGAGCGGCCTTTCTTTTGTGATGTACCAGTTCGGAACTACTTGAATCTTTTGTTTACTTCGTCCCAATTCACAACGTTCCACCAAGCCGCCAGGTACTCGGGGCGGCGGTTCTGATATTTAAGGTAGTAAGCGTGCTCCCAGACATCATTTCCCATAATGGCATGGTGACCGTCGATGATGGGATTGTCTTGATTCGCCGTTGAAATGACCTCCAGCTTGCCGGCTTTGCTCCGGACTAGCCACACCCATCCGCTGCCAAAGCGTTTGGCGCCGGCGTCGTTAAATTGTTTTTGAAAATCTTCGAAGCTGCCGAAAGTCTTCTTGATCTCGTCACCCACGCGGCCGGTTGGCTGGCCTCCGCCTTTGGACTTCATGATCTGCCAGAACATGGTGTGGTTCATGTGGCCGCCCGCGTTGTTGCGCACCGCGGTGCGAATGTCTTCAGGAACACTGTTGATGTCGCGCAATAAGTCCTCGACGCTCTTGCTACCGAGTTTCGGATGCTTCTCCAGCGCGGCATTCAGATTGTTGACGTAAGCGGCATGATGCTTGTCGTGATGAAGGGTCATGGTTTGCGCGTCGATATACGGCTCAAGCGCGGAATAATCGTAGGGGAGCGGCGGAAGTGAGTGCGCCACGGCTTTCTCCTTTATCTTGCAAGTTCATCCTAATGAAGGCCAACCTGCGATGATAAATCAATCAGACGGGCCAAGGTGCGCCACCTCGAAGAAAAGCAAGAGCGAACACGAAGGTCACGAAGGAAAAGGCACAAGCTCGATTGTCTTCTTTTGTACTTCGTGGCCTTCGTGTTCGCTGTTGCTTTTGAGTTTCCGACAACCAGACCACTCCGGCACAGGCCATAGTTTCCTCGCTCGCGCGCATCTCACCAGCGATGCAGGACAGCACTCGGCGGTCGGCGCATGAGATCTTCGAGCAGGTAGTCAAGAACGCTCGCGAGGAACTCTCGCGTTCTGTGCCTGCACTGCTGTTCTCTGGATTTGCCGGCGGTATCGGAATGGGACTCACCGGGCTCGGAGTTGCGCTGGCACTCAGCTATCTCGGGAACTCGCCTACCGCAAAGTTCATCTCGTTCTGCTTTTACCCCATTGGGTTCATCGTCGTCATCATTGGACGCGCGCAGCTCTTTACCGAGAACACACTTTTTCCCGTAGTGCTCATACTCGATGAGCGCAAGCATCTTCTCGCGACTCTGCGCTTGTGGGGGCTGGTATTCGTATCCAATGTCGCTGGTGCTGTGTTCTTCGGTTGGCTGCTCATGAAAACAGGAGCCCTGGCTCCAAATTTTTCCGATGCGCTCGCCGGACTCGGCACCGACGCTGTTCAAGGCCATTTCACGCTGATCTTCGCTAAAGGCGTGATTGGCGGGTGGCTGATCGCTCTGGTCGCATGGATGGTCTCCGCCAGCCACTGGACGATTGGGCAGGTCGTGATCACCTGGATGCTGACATTCATCGTGGGTGCAGGGCACTTCTCGCACTGCATCGCCAGCAGCGCTGAAATTGTGGCCGCAGTCATGTCCGGCCATTTGCAGTTCAGCAACTACTTCGGTTGGTTATTGCCGGCAACGCTCGGGAACATCGTCGGTGGAATCTTCATTGTCAGTGTCCTCAACTACGGCCAGGTGAGAATCGGCTCGGAGGAGAGTGAAGCTCAGTCAGCGGAAGAAGGTGACGGTGAACACCAGCAGCAAGAGGCAGCGGACTGAAGACATCTTCACGATTTGCTGATTTGCAATTTTCAAATCACCAAATCACGAAACGTCTTCGTTCTTTACAATATCGAAGTGCCCCGTGAATCCAGCGTTGCGGAAGTAGAGGAACCACCCAAAGCTGCGCCATTGTCTGCGCGACCCATTCCTTATTGGGTCAGTAGGTTGCGGTCGTACGTGATCCTCGATCCTCTGATTTTCTTCTACACATTCCTTTTTGGGAGCGCATCGTTGGCAGCGTCGTTTTCCGATCCAACGGGTGCCAGGCAACACGCTATTGCGCGGAAGTGGGCGCGATGGATTCTCGGCACGGCCATGTGTCCGGTCCGAGTGGTTGGTCTGGATGGCATCGATGCTTCAAGGCCGGCGATCTACGCCGCCAATCACATCTCCGCTCTCGATATCCCTTTGTTGTATGCAAACCTGCCATTCCAATTTCGGATCTTGGCAAAGCAGGAGCTATTCCGATATCCATTTATCGGAGGACACCTGAAGCGCTCAGGCCAATTCCCTGTGGACCAGAGCAACGCGCGTGCCTCCATTCGCAGCCTAGGTCGAGCCATTGAAGGTCTCAAATCGGGAATGCCACTGGTGATTTTCCCCGAAGGTGGACGCGCCGCTGATGGGCACATCATGCCATTTATGAGCGGGGCATTCTATGCTTCGATCAAAGCGCAGGTGCCCGTGATTCCCATGGCAATTGTAGGAACGTTCGAAGCGCTGCCGATGAATACGTATCACGTTCAGCCTCGAGAGCTCCTGCTGACCCTTGGTGGTCCCATATCGCCGGACGGCTACACTATTCGCGATCTCGACGCCCTCGCCGCAAAGGCGCAGCGCGCGATCGAAGACATGTATTACGCCAACGCGCATGTGCCCGATCCTCGCGAGAGAACCTAGACCGCAAGCTTCGCACCGGCCTTTATGTCACACTGATTACGATGATTCGCAGTCTCACACTTGTGCGTCAGACGACGCCCGAGCGCTTCGAGAAGCTCTCGGGGCTGCTGCGCGCGATCGGTTTCGAAGAAGGCGCCGGCTGGAGCGACGAATACAGCCGCGGCGCGCCTTTTCTCTCTCCGGTGGGTAGCCTCGAACTGGTGGATGGCCGTGCTCCTGCCAGCCCGGAGATTCTGATCGAGGTCTCTGACCTCGACGTTGCGCACGAGATCGCGAAGAAGCACCTCGCAGATACCGTAGAAGATATCGAAGACACACATTGGAAGTCGCGCGTCTTTGCCGTGCAGCTCGACAAAAATCTGCGCGTGGGTTTTTGGGCATTCAACGATTCGAGCAGGTCTCTGCCGAAGAGCACGGAAGGCGAGCTGAATGCTACAGGTATGAGGTTTGGCATCGTCGTGAGCCGCTGGAATTCCTTTATCACCGAACGTCTGCTGCAAGGCGCGCTCGACTGCCTGCGGCGCAGCAGCGCGAAATCGTCAGACATTCACATCGTGCGCGTACCCGGTTCATTTGAAATTCCTTCCGCCGCGCGCACGCTGGCACAGACAGGTACCGTAGACGTGATCATCACGCTCGGATGTTTGATTCGTGGCGAAACGACGCATTACGAACACATCGCGACCGAGGTCACGCGCGGCATCGGACAATCGGCTCAGGACACCGGAGTGCCGCACAGCTATGGTGTGCTGACATGTGAGAACCTCGAGCAGGCGATCGATCGCGCTGGTCTCAAAAGCGGAAACAAAGGATGGGAAGCAGCTACGACTGCGATCGAAATGGTGTCACTCAAAGGCAAGCTGAAACGCGGGGCGACTGATGGCCGTTAAGGCAGGCAAACGCCGCAAGTCGCGCGAACTGGCGCTGCAGATGCTCTTTCAGTCCGATATGGGAAAACAGAACGAAGAGCAGGTGCGCAAAACGTTCTGGCACGAACGCTCTAATGTCGACGATTCCACCCGCGGCTTCGCTGACGATCTATTCCGGCTAGCCTGCGACCGCAGCAGAGAAATCGACGACTTGATCCAGAAGCATGCCGAACACTGGCGCATGGATCGCATGCCCGCAGTCGATCGCAACCTGCTCCGCCTCGGCGTCGCCGAGTTCCTCGGATTTCCAACCACGCCTCGCGCCATCGTAATTAACGAGGCCCTCGACATCGCCCACCGCTACTCCAGTCCCGAATCGATACAGTTCATCAATGGAGTGCTGGACTCTGTGGGAAAAGAGCTGCAAGGCACGTAGGGAGGCAGCAAGGAAGAAACTGTAAAAGGGAATATCTACCTTGTAGTGTCCTATCTCAAATGGCGAGCGAACTCGTCTTCCAGCTGCGAGTAGTCGTCGTGAAGAACAGATTTGAGAGCTTCCTCCGTGCTCTGGCCTTCGCTGAGGTCGCGCATGATGTCGCTGATGCGATTCATTCCATAGGTATCTCGAATGTACTCAACATAAGCGAGTGACTCGACGTAAGCTACGGCGGCGCGATTTGAGTCGTAACCAATAAAGCTGCCTTCGAGCGCCTGCAGCGGAGCTTGTTTCCCATCATCGAACAGCTTTGCAAGCTGCATACGATAGCGAGCGGCAGATTGGGGTTCCACCAATTGTGCGAAACCTTCATTCAGCCAAACGGGGCAGCGGCCGTTTGTCGCCTGACGAATGAATGAGTGCGCCAGCTCGTGCTTGAGTACGCGCGAGAGCTCGGGCGTGACGCCGGTGAGTCCTTCGATGGGAATCCGCAGCTTGCCATCATTCAGCGCAGCAGTCCATGTCGGAGCGAGAGTTACGTCGAAATATGTTTGATTGGTGTAAAGAACGACAATGATCGGGTCGCGTGGCAGCAGGCCCATGGTGGAAACGAGGTCGTCAAAATGTCGCTCAAGCGTGAGCAGAATTTCCTGGCGCAGCTTAGGCGTTGCCATCTCGCCCTCGTAGCGCATGTTGAAGTGCGTGCTGGCTTCGCTGCGGAAGTCAGCTTCTGTCTTCGCTTGCCGCGTGATCGTTTTCAGGTAGTTCTCGACTTCCCTGTCGTTGGGATCGAGCTGCCTGGCTTTGGTCAGCTCGTCTACTGATTCCTGAAGGCGATCGAGTTTGTAGTAGATCATGCCGAGAATTTTGTGGGCGAAGCTCGATTCCGGATTTTTCCGTACCGCGTCTTCGGCGTAGCCCAGCGCCTGTGTTGCCTGATCCTGCTTCAGTAACGCCCAGGCATAGATCGCCGACGCTTCGCCATTCTCTGGAGCGAGACTCACGGCACGCTGCAAGTGAGCGCACGCATCGTCAAATTTGCTTTGCTGCTGTTCCTGAATTCCCAGCGTGATCAGCGCTGCTATTAAGTCCTCCTTGTTGCCGCTTCGCTCGATTTGGGCGAGACGTTCAGGAGTGATTTGGCCATCGACGCTGTGCTTCAAGCTCCTAGAATCGACTCTCGGCGCGGCGATGTTGATACTCGCGGAAGAGGTTCCGGGCACGCCGACGCCGCTTTGAATGTGATCGACGCTCGAAGAGGGGATAGCGTAAGTATCATCGCCGATGTCATACTCCACTCGCTCCCCTTTTTGTCTAGCCGCGTCAGCCAGGATGGCGCCCCCATTCTTGAGATAAATAGTGTCGGGCGCAGCAGCAGACGAGAGCGCAAGAAGGATGGCAAGCAGGGAACGCACAGCGCAGATTCTAGCAAGCTGAATTCCCGGTTTAGCATTCGGCCTCTGCAAAGGAACTGACCTTGGTAACACACCGGAATCCGAAGTTCATGGCCTTTAATCGCGCTCTGTGCTCGCTCGTGGCTGTCCTGTTAGTAGTCTGCACAGCAGGAGCTCAGGTACCCGCGGCAAATTCGGCCGCCAGTCTCTATCGCAATCTGCGTGAATCGGGACTCGATGTGACGAAGGTCTATCGCGTGCGCGATGCGACATTCGATCGCGAAGACCTGCACTTCGCCCTGAACGATGGCTGGATCATCATCGGAGAAGAAGTCGCCGGACACATAAATGCTGTCTTTTTTGTCGGTGACGGAGAAGTGCTGGTGATTCCACCCGATCAAAGCGAGCGCGCGTCGATCGGATTGTTCCTGAATACCGGTGTACTCGAAGAAAAGTTTACATCGGCCTACTTTCGTTTCCTCGACGACCGATTTCTCCCTGAGCTTGATCCGGCGCTGCGCAAAGGAGAGAACCCGGAGATTGTGGACAAAGCAAATGCGGCGGCCAAGGAGCTTGCGCGTACCGACGCTCTCCGTTTGCTTCTGGCTTACATGAACACGTCGACGGGTAGCCCTCAGGACCGATTTCTTCACGCGCGCGTAGTCGGAGTAACGCGGGGCACTTTTGATGTTTTCTATGACGAGGCTGCGCCGGAGCAGATTGCAGTGGGGCAGGTGGCATACGCTCCTGGCGGCATGCCCTTTTACAACGTCTGGACATCGTTTGTCTCACGTTCCCATCGCAGCGAGGAACCGTCTTCCACCGCCGGACTGCCTTGGGTACCGAAGTCATTTCATGTCAAAGTAAACGTTCATCCGCCTGAATCCCTCGATGGCGATGCCGAAGTCGAACTCGAAACCCTGCAGCCAAACACTCGCGCTGTACTCTTCGAACTCTCTCGCGCGCTGAAGGTTTCATCAGTCACCAGCGAAGGACATCCGGTCGAATTTTTGCAAAACGAGGCCGTCGAAGGTTCGCACATCGCGCGCGAAGGGAACGACTATGTAGCAGTTGTGCTTCCGACAGCCCCGCAGAAAAGTCAGCGATTTAAGCTGCGCTTCCTCTATTCGGGATCAGTGCTGGCCGATGCCGGTGGTGGGCTCCTCTATGTTGGTTCGCGCGGGAACTGGTTCCCGAACTTGGGACTCAACATGGCGATGTTCGACCTGGAGTTCCGCTATCCGCAGGACTGGACATTGGTCGCAACAGGCAAGCGGATTTCGCAGCAAGCGGCTGAGGGCGACAACGTGTCGCGCTGGATTTCTGAGCACCCCATTCCAGTAGCCGGATTCAATTTGGGACACTATCAGAAGTCGGAGGTCATGGCCGGCAATGTGAAAGTGGACAGCTTCGCGGCGCCGGGCGTCGAGAGAAGTTTTCCAACCGCTACGCAAACCGTCGTGGAACCGATCATTCCACCTCGGCGAGCCGATCATCCCCGCACGATGCAGGTCCCACTTCCGAAGCCAAAGCCTGCGGGAGAAATCGCGGCAACCGAAGCGGCCGCAGCCATCGACTATCTCACTCCGCGCATCGGCCAATTTCCGTTCAGCAGTCTTTCTCTTACGCAGATGCCCGGTGATCTCAGCCAAGGCTGGCCCGGGCTGATCTTTCTTTCGACCTACGTCTTTGTGCCGCAGCAGGAGCGCGGTCCTGCGGCAAGCTCCGACTTCGATCGCGTGCTGTTCGATCGGCTGATGGTGCCGCACGAAACTGCGCATCAGTGGTGGGGCGATTCGGTCTACTGGTCGACGTATCGAGATAAATGGATTTCCGAGGCTCTGTCGAACTACTGCGCTCTGTTGAGCTTTGAACGAGACTATCCGAAGGACTTTCGTGAGGTGCTCGAGTACTACCGTACGCGCCTCAATGAAAAAAATCCGGAGGGAAGACCAAAGCGGGACGCTGGTCCAGTGACACTCGGTCATCGATTGAATTCGTCAGCGTTCCCGCAAGGCTGGGACCTCGTCGCTTATGGACGCGGAGCTTGGCTGATTCACATGCTGCGCGAGTTCCTGCGTGACGGCACACGCACTCGCGGCGGCGATGGATCTGACGATCTGTTCTTCTCCGTTCTCCAACGGCTGCAGCACGATTATTCCGGCTCGCAGATGAGCACGCTCGACATGCAGCGAGCATTCGAGCGCGTGTTGCCGAAATCGCTGTACTACGAAGGCAAACCCAAGCTCGACTGGTTCTTCACTGGCTGGGTGAACGGCACAGCCATGCCACACTATCAACTTTCGAGCGTGCGCTTCGAGCATCGTAGTGGCGCAGTGCGTGTCTCTGGAAAAATCTTGCAGAAGGATGCGCCGGAACAGTTGGTGACGGCCGTGCCAATCTACGCCGAACTACAAAAAGGTGATCTGCGACTCATCTCTCGCATCTTTGCGGATGGGAGCGAAACGCAGTTTTCATTCGCCGTGCCTGCAGGAACGAAACGGCTGGTCATCGATCCGCACAGCGCGATCCTTACGTCGCCCTAGTTTCTATGTTTCTTTTCATATCTGCTCGAATCTACTTCCTTGACCGATCGAATACGGTTTTTTGGGTCAACACGGCCGGCAAGCGATGACAATCAGCGCTGGTGGTAATCGTCTTTTGCATCGACGGCTACATGCGTCAAATCGGAGCGCCAGTCAAATCCAGATGAGCAGTACCAAAGGACGATCAGAGCCGAAGAAAACCAGCGTCGTCATAGACTGAGATGATTCGGCACACCGCGAGCACCAACGACACACAACTTCCGATTGGAGAAATTCTGTCCAGCTCCCGGTACTCTAAGGAGACCCTCGGATTGCACCTCGTTCGCTCATGCTTCACAATCAGCCTTTCTCATCTATGAGATTGATCTCGTTAGTTTTGGTTCTCGGCCTCTTTGTTCCCCTGTCTTCAGCACAAAAGGCCTCCGCCGCTCATGGACCCAAACCGGTGCTCAGAGCTCCGCGAACTGGCGGGAAGGCGGCAGCATCTTCGCAATTCAAAGTTCTCGACAGTGTCATCGAAGATGCCATTGAGGAGCAACAGTGTCCCGGCGCGGTCGTGCTGGTTGGACACCGTGGGCGAGTCGTTTACCAGAAAGCTTACGGAATGCGATCGCTCGAGCCCACGCGCGAGCGCATGACCCTCGACACGATCTTTGACGTTGCCTCGCTGACGAAGGTAGTCGCTACAACTCCTTCGGTCCTTCGAATGTTGGAGCTTGGACAGATTCGGCTGAACGATGCGGTCGCGACTTACCTTCCTGAATTTGCCCAAAACGGGAAAGAGTACGTCACTATCCGCGAGTTGATGACGCACTATTCTGGCTTGCCCGAAGATCTCGATCTAAAAACGCCTTGGAGCGGAGAGGAAACCGCCGAGCAGATGGCATTTGCCTCGGTGCTTGTCACGCCTCCTGGATCGAACTTCCGCTACAGCGACATCAATTTTGAAGTGCTCGGCTTTCTGGTGGAACGCATCTCCAAGATGCCGCTCGACAAGTACGCAGATGCGTTCGTGTTCCAGCCACTCGGCATGAAGAACACGCGATTTCTGCCGCCATCATCTTGGCGGAGCCGCATCGCTCCGACTGAATATGACGAGAATGGACAGATGCTGCGAGGCGTCGTTCACGACCCCACAGCTCGACGCATGGGCGGAGTCGCCGGACATGCCGGCCTCTTCTCTACGGCGGCAGATCTTTCGAAATATGCGCAGGCGCTAATCGATGCAATCAACGCCAAGCCACAGCGAAAACAGTTTCTGAAGTCATTGACAGTCCTCAAATCCACTCGCCCGCAGCAGCCGCCGGATGCCGTGAGCCTGCGCGGGTTGGGTTGGGACATCGATTCGGCCTTCTCCTCCAATCGCGGTGAACTCTTGCCAATCGGATCATTCGGACACACGGGATTCACCGGCACCTCCATCTGGATCGATCCATATACGAATACTTACATAATCCTGCTAACGAACGCCGTGCATCCTCACGTCGGGCATTCGGTGGTGGCGCTGCGCAGTAAAGTCGCGAATGTTGTGGCGACGACGCTCGATCTTGGCCAGGAGCTTCATGGGAAACATCCGCTCCTTGCCATCACGGGTTACAACGAACCTATGCCGGGAAGCCGGCGCATGAGCTACCGCAACACAAATGTCCTGAACGGAATCGATGTGTTGGAGACGGCAAAGTTCGCCGCGCTGAAGCCCTCGCAGGGCGACGCCCCGCCGAGGAGAATCGGCATTCTCACGAATCAGATCGGAGTGGACGCGAGTGGTCGCCGCACGATCGACATTCTCAATGCCGTTCCCGGATTGAAACTGACAGCGCTGTTCGCGCCAGAACACGGCGCTGTTGGACAGCTCGACACAACGGATATCAACAACACCACCGATGCGGCGACTGGAGTGCCCATCTACAGCGTCTATGGCGACACCGATGCCAAGCGCCGTCCGCCAATTGACGTCCTCAAACAGCTGGATGCAGTGGTAATCGATCTTCAGGACGCCGGTGTCCGATTCTGGACCTACGACACAGCCACAGGCTACTTCCTCGAAGCGGCAGCGCAGACCGGTACCGAAGTCGTGGTTCTCGACCGTCCTAATCCCATAACGGGATCGATGGTCTCCGGCCCGATTGCAGATCCAGACAAACGAAATTACGTCAGCTACTACATGATTCCCTCGCGTCACGGCATGACAATCGGCGAACTCGCCCAATTGTTCAACGGCGAACAGAAGCTCGGCGCCAAGCTCACCGTTGTTCCGATGCAAGGCTGGCAGCGCGGAGACTGGTTCGACTCGATCGGCCAGCAATGGGTGAATCCATCGCCGAACCTGCGCGATCTCACTGAGAACACGCTTTATCCTGGTGTTGCGCTGGTGGAAGGCACAAACGTTTCTGTAGGCCGCGGAACTGATACTCCTTTCGAAGTCCTGGGCGCCCCCTGGATTAAGTCGCAGGAACTCGCGACTTACCTCAACGCGCGGCACATATCGGGAGTTCGCTTTATTCCTTACACCTTCACGCCAAAATCAGCCGTGTACGCGAATCAACAGTGCGGCGGTGTGAACATGGTCGTCGTCAACCGTCTAACCCTGGACTCGCCGGAACTGGGTATCGAACTTGCCGCTGCCCTGCACAAGCTATATCCGAACGACTTCCGCATGGACAAAATGATGACCATCCTCGCAAATCAGGAGACGATGGAGGACCTGAATCTGGAAGTCGATCCGCGGTTTATTTCATCGAAATGGAATGAGGCGTTGGAGAGTTTCCGCCCAATTCAAGAAAAGTATCTGCTCTACAAATGATCCGCACTTGAGGCGTCTTCTTGAGATATGTCATCCGGAGCGCCTATTTTGGGCGAAGGATCTTCCGGGATATTTCCTACTGAGATGCGATGGAAAGGCTCCTCTGCATTGTCCTGATGTTCACGCGCCAAGTCTGAGACCTGTCGTTGTAATTCAGGATCGTCTCCAAACGAGTTGAACCATTTAACGTCGGGCTCACGACGGAACCAAGTGAGCTGCCTTTTCGCGTAGTTGCGATGACCCTGCTGTGCTTCCAAGATCGCGATTTGCTGCGAGAGTTCCCCGCGCAGAAGCTGCACCGCCTGTTTGTAACCGAGTGATGTCAGAGCGCGAGCGACAGGACGCGGATCACTTATCGAAGTGAAATCGGGAGACTGGTATGCGCTTAACAAGCGCCTCGTTTCTTCTACTAACCCGGAATTAAACATCGTCGTACATCGCGCGTTGATCCGCGCATAAAGATCATTGCGCGGAGGCTCGAGTCCGATGCGGCAGATGCGGAACCCGGTGAGCGGATCGCGTCCTTTGTCCCACATCGCGGTGAGCCTTTCGCCGGCCAATAGGCACACCTCGATCGCGCGAACGAGCTTGGGCGTATCGTTTGGGTGAATCTTGGTAGCGGCTTCAGGATCCAACCGCTCCAGAACGCGATGCAGATGCGCTACCGTCCTTTGATCGGCTTTACGGCGCAGCCGGATGCGAAGCTGCTCGGAGCGCTGGGGGCCTTCGAACAAACCTTCGATGAGCGCACGCAGATACAGCCCGGTTCCACCCACTACGATCGGAAGCCCTCCGCGCTGTTGAATATCGGCGATGGCCTGCCGCGCCATGCGCGCGTAGTCGCCCGCTGTGAACTCCTCCGATGGTGCAGCGACATCGATCAAATGGTGCAGAATCCGCTGCCGCTCGCTCTTCGTAGGCTTCGCTGTCCCAATCTCAAATTCGCGATAGACAGCCACCGAGTCGCAACTGACGATCTCGCCGCCGAACTCCTCGGCGAGCCTCAGCGACAGCGCAGTCTTGCCGCTGGCGGTCGGTCCGAGGATGACGAGCAACAATGGCTGCATGGCGAATTAGCCCGAGAGAATCCTAACAGTACCGTCGGCGGTAGCCGATGGGTCGGAGATGGAATGGCCAGCTCCGAGCAGGCTAATCTGCGTCGAAGCCTCGAAACGCGCAGCCGCAACACAGGCGGCTGCCCCACCGCCAACCGGCGGCGGTTCCGTTACGGCTTGCCCGTCTGGATCTTGCCTTCTTTTAAGTTGAAGCTGTAGATGGTGGGCTTCTCAACGCAAAACGTTTGCTGGTACTTTGTCGTTGGGGGCGTCTTGCCTACCCGGATCAACACGCGCTCATCGCCCTGCCATCCAATCATCGACGAATCGAATTCGCAATCTTTGCCAAAGACGCGCTCGAATGCGTCTGCTAGTGGGAGTTCCTTCACGTCGGCTGTGCCCGCATCAAGCAGCAGAGCGGATTTCGAAACGTCTCGATCCAGGTCGTATCCCCAGACAGAAGTTTCCATCAGGAGCTTGCTCCCATTCTGGGACCATCCCAGCACTCGAATTCCGACACCCTCATCATCGAGCCCAGCCTTTTCGTATACGATTTTGTAGTTGGTTCCGTCTTTCGCAAAGAAGACCTGGACTGTGTTCTTGCAAAACTGCGCCTCACCGGAGTTGGAAGCTTCCGCGATTACTTCGGCATAGGCGGACCCACCGCTCGATTTCATGATCGGAGTTTTTGCATGACGAGTCTGAAACGGGCCGTGGTGATTGTCCCAGCAACTCAGAGAAGAGGTGTTTTCGTTCCCTTGGCAAAATGCCGAAGAGCTGAGAACGACAAACACTAATAAGTAAAAAACGAGAATCCGGAGCTTCATGCGAAACGGCTGAGCAATCCTACTCTCCGACTTTCAAAACTGCGAGAAACGCTTCCTGCGGGATATCGACACGTCCGATACGCTTCATGCGTTTCTTGCCTTCTTTTTGCTTTTCGAGGAGCTTGCGTTTGCGCGTGATATCGCCACCGTAACACTTGGCGAGAACGTTCTTGCGCATTGCCGGGACGGTCTCGCGTGCAATCACTTTGCCGCCGATGGCAGCCTGAATGGCGACTTCGAACATCTGGCGCGGGATAAGCTCCTTCATCTTGGCTGCAAGCGAGCGTCCACGTTCATAAGCATTGTCGCGGTGAACGATGACCGAGAGCGCATCCACAGGATCGCCGGAGACCAGAATATCGAGCTTCACCATCGGCGATTCCCAGGTGCCCGAGAGGTGGTAATCCAACGATGCATAGCCGCGCGAAACCGATTTCAGCCGGTCGTAAAAATCGAGAACGATCTCGTTCAACGGTAACTCGTAGGTAAGCATCACGCGATTCGCGCTGACATATTCGAAGTTTTTCTGCTTTCCGCGTTTTTCCTCGACTAATTTGAGGATTCCGCCAACGAACTCCTCATTGGTCATGATCATCGCCGTGATCACCGGCTCTTCGACTTTGGCGATCTCGCTTTGGGAAATCCACTTCGACGGATTATCGACATCGACGATGCTGCCGTCGGTCTTCGTGATTCGGTAGCGCACACCCGGGGCCGTCGTAATCAGATCGAGGTTGAACTCACGCTCCAGCCGCTCCTGAATGATCTCCATGTGGAGCAGCCCAAGAAATCCGCACCGAAATCCAAATCCCAGAGCAGCAGAGCTCTCCGGCTCGAAGAAGAACGACGAATCATTCAGACGCAGCTTTTCCAAAGCCTCGCGCAGCAACGTGTGCTCGTGAGCATCGACCGTGTAGAGCCCGGCAAAGACCATCGGCTTGAGTTCTTCAAATCCGGGAAGGGCTTCGATTGCAGGCCGCGCGTCGTCGGTGATGGTATCGCCAATTTTTGTGTCCGCGACGTTCTTTATGTTCGCCATCAGGAACCCGACTTCGCCAGCCTCGAGCTGATCGATTTCGACTGGCTTCGGCGTCAACACACCCAGTTGCTCGACATCGAAAACTCTTCCATTCGACCACAGCCGGATCTTCATGCCCTTGCGCAGAGTGCCGGCAACGATTCGCGTGAGCACGATTACCCCACGATAGGGATCGAACCAGGAATCGAAGATCAGGCCTTGCAGCGGAGCATCCGCTGGAGCTTTGGGAGCAGGAAGTCTCTTGACGATTGCTTCGAGCACGTCAGGAACACCTTGTCCCGTTTTGGCACTTACTAGAAGCGCATCGGAGGCGTCGAGGCCAACGGCATGTTCGATCATCTCCTTCGCGCGGGGAATGTCGGCGCTGGGCAGATCGATCTTGTTGATGACGGGAATAATTTCGAGCCCGTTGTGAATTGCGAGATAAGCATTCGCGAGCGTTTGCGCCTCGACTCCTTGCGAAGCGTCAACCACCAGCAAGGCTCCTTCGCACGAAGCCAGCGAGCGCGAGACTTCATAGGAGAAATCCACGTGTCCGGGCGTGTCGATCAAATTGAGCTGATACTCTTGCCCGTCCTTGGCTTTGTACATCATCCGCACAGCATGCGCCTTGATCGTGATACCGCGCTCGCGTTCGAGATCCATCGCATCGAGCACCTGCTCCTGCATTTCGCGCGCGGTAAGCGCTCCCGTGAGCTCCAGCAAACGGTCTGAGAGCGTCGACTTACCGTGGTCGATGTGCGCGATAATGGCGAAATTCCGAATGTACTGACGGTCCATTAGCCTTCTGTGCTTATCAATTCGAGCGGAGCGGATCTCCGCCGCCGCGATGCGCGGTAAGAGGAATCGCTACAGCTCCATGATACTTGACGGAGCCGCAGCTAACTTGCTGTCCCCCAAACACTGTCATCCTGAAGCCCTTCTTTGGGCGAAGGATCTCCCGCAACGCTTCGTACCGAAAATGCACTTCCGAGGCTCTTCGGCCTACAAACCTAATACTGCTGAAGGATCCGCGCCGGATGCAATCAAATCCGAAATATCGCGGGAGATCCTTCGCGCAAAAGAGGCGCTCAGAATGACAGACTCACAGAGCCCCAGATCATACAAGTGCAAAGTCGCTCGCAAACGAAAAGGCCGGCACGAAGCCGGCCTTTCCTGCAATGGGAACAGTTATCCCTTCTTGGGAGCGATCGCGTCCTTTGCGGCCTTGGCCACGCGGAACTTCACGACGGTCTTCGCCTTGATCTTGATCGGCTCGCCGGTCTGCGGATTGCGGCCCATGCGGGCTTTGCGCTCGGCTTTCACCAGGCGTCCGAGTCCGGGGATCACGAACACGCCATTCTTCTTGGTCTCTTTGATGGCGGTATCAGCGAGGTGCTGAAGGAATGCCGCCGCCTGTTTATTGTTGATTTCGAGTTTCTCGGCCATGTTGCGGACGAGAGCTGTCTTTGTCATGCCTGCTGCCATGAATCCTCCTTAGCGGGGTTGAATCGGAAACTTGATTGCGAATCGCGCCCTTATCTTACCGCGCGATGCCTGAGAACAGAAGCGATTTCACCTGTGTTCATGCGGGTTTTTGCAATGTCACGAAGGATACGATGCGATGAGCACAGTCTCCGTGTCAAGGGCAAAAGCGCATTTTTCGCGGATTTTCTGTGATTATTTTGGAAATAATCGCATTTTGCAGCGATTTTCGTTCGAAAACGCACATCTGAACCTGGACGCGCAATTATTTCAACAACACTGTCACCTCTCGCGCAGCCGCGACACGGCCGCACATTTTGGACACGTGGGTTTTGCTGCGCGGGGGATCTGCTTGCTTCGCTGAGTGTCTGAACAGCAGGTCCCCCCCGCCGCAAGGCAGATTTTCGACCGCCGTCGATGATCGCGACGGCGCGAGGGATGACAGTGTCCAAGAAATTAAAGTTCTAACGGAAGAGTAGTGCGAGAAGATGAACCGCGCTTACTTCATCTCTGTTTGCCGCTGCTTCGCGAGTTGCGCGATTAGAGGCGATTTGTCCGCCGCGAGCTGATCGTAGATCTTCTTCGCCTGTGCCGGATCTTTTCTTTCGTACAGCGATGCCAGCGCGAATTGCGCGCGTTCGCGTGGCACGGAGATCGTCGGCTTCTTCATCAACTCGTTGTAGATGTTGATTGCGTCCTGATCGCGATTCGTCGCTTCGTATACAGAAGCCAATCCAAGTTTCGCAAGTGAAGCAATGTCTTTGTTGCCTTTATCCGCGGCTTTCTTGAATCGGGCTTCAGCATCGGAGTAGTTGCCGGCATCGAGCGCGACTACTCCAGTCATGTAGAGCGCGTTCTTTCCCGAGTCCGTGTGCGGATACTGATCCGCGATTTGCTGGAACTGCTTCTCCGCTTCTTTATCGCGCTCTGTCGTACTGGCAAAACTGATGATGCTGGGATCGACCGGCTCTCCCGCGGTCCGAATCGGAGCGGAGAACGTGTTCATCGCCTGACCAACAGCGGCGCTGGCCTGCTCGTCTTGCTGATTGCGCCAATAGGAAAAGCCGCCGATCGCGCAGACAATGACGATGACGATGATTGCGCCGATGGTGAGCGCTCGACGATGCGCCTGCGCCTGGGCAATAGCGCTTTCGGTTACTTCTTTAAATTTGTCTTCCTTAAGTTGACGACGGGTGTAGCTTTGCACGCACGATCCTTACGTTTGCAGGATAGCCAGTCTGGAGGGAAACCTTTTGATGGCCGGTAATTTAGTTTAACAATCGCAAACGAAAGTGCCAATGCTGGAAACGCCTGAGAACGCGATTATTCACCAGAAATATGAAGGCCATCTGTCATCCTGAAGCCCGCCTAAGGCGGACGAAGGACCTCCAGCGATATTTCGGACTGAAAATGCTGGTAGTGGGTCAGTCTGCAGTCTAGAACATCGTGTTATTGTTTGCGGATGCGGCAGGAACCCTCTGCAATACATCCCAATGCTCCACGATTTTACCGTCGTCATCCAAGCGGAAGATGTCTATTCCCGCCCAATCCGAATCCCCTGGCCACTCCTGCCGTGTATGCAACACCACGTGATTGCCTTCGGCAAAGACGCGCATAAAGTGGACGCGCTTGCCGGGATATTCCCGCGCCATCCGCTCAAAATACTCTACAAATGCCTGCTTACCGTCGCCCACTATGGGATTGTGCTGTATGTAGACATCACCAACGTACCGCTGGACTGCTTCGGCTGGACGGGAATTATTAAACATTAAGTCATAAAAAGCGCGTACGCTGCGCTTGTTTTGTTCGAGATTGCCACCATTGCGCTTGGTTTCTGCTGGATCGCTCATGCAGGCATCATGGCACACCGACGCTGTTCTCGAAGGGGCGGCGAAGTTTTCAAACTGACCCACTACTGAAATGCTGCCACTATAGCTCTTCCACGGACATCCCACGGCGTGGGCGAGGGAGCCTGGCTACTGCATTTTCTTCATAAGCATTCCGGGAGATCCTTCGCCCAAAAGAGGGGCTTCAGGATGACAGGTTTATGAACTACCGGATCCTCTTTCGGGATTCCTTGAGCAAGCCGCATCGATAGGCGGTTCTCAAGATTTTTGTAAGGACTCGTGTAATCGAACTGATGGCGGCCTATCTCGTGGGCTCGCTTCGGTCGGAAGCGCGCAGACTGAAGTAGATGCCCATCACACCGCAGACGGCGCACAACATGAAGAGAAAGATGCTGCGCTTGATCCACATGTTATGAAGAAGGTCGCTATCGGCATAGCTGCGCAGTTGTGCCGGAAGGAGGGCAATGCTGATCTGCGTTCCCCAGCGCAGGCCCACGACGGCAGAAATGAATAGCGCGATGCAGGCTGTCCAGAAGATGCGCGTTGCCGTGAGAGGCTTCACCTACTAAATTCTAGCTCTCGATTTTTCAGAGGAGAAGAAATCGGCGATCTCGTCGATGCTTCGAGCGTTGCCATACTTTGGCAGGCTGTCGAAGAAAATACGGCCGTAGCGTTGGCGAGCGATGCGGTTGTCGAGGAGCACCAGCACGCCGAGATCGTGAAGAGAACGAATCAGGCGGCCGAATCCTTGTTTCAGCGTAATGACGGCGCCTGGAACCTGGTATTCCATAAATGCGTTCCCGCCATCAGCAGCGATGGCCGCAATGCGCGCCGCAACGACAGGATCGTTCGGAACCGCGAAGGGCAGGCGATCAATGATGACGCAGCTAAGCTGCTCGCCCTGCACATCGACTCCCTGCCAGAATGACGAAGTCGCAAACAGAACCGCGTTTGGAGTGGTGCGAAATTCTTCGAGCAGGGCATTGCGGGGAGCGGCGCCCTGAATCAGCATCGGATATTCGATCTCGCCAAGGAGACGCTCGTAGATGTCATGCATCTGCGAGTAGCTGGTGAAGAGGCAGAAGGCTCGACCTCGTGTGGCTTCGAGCACGCGCCGGATGACTTCGGCAGCGCGAGCCGGGAATTGATCGCTGCGAGGGTCGGGCAGATTCTCGGGGACGTAGAGCAGGGCCTGCCGGGAGTAGTCAAAATGGGAAGACACCACTAACGATCTTGCATGGTCGAGCCCGAGTCGGCCTTTGATGTAATCGAAGCCATTGCTGACGGCCAGCGTGGCGGACGTAAGCACGGCGGTATCGAGGTTCTCGAACAATGCTTGCCGCAGCAGTTGTGAGACATCGATCGGCGTAGCTTGCAGCGAGACGACGCGCGCGCCACGGCGGCTAAAACCACTTCGACGCTCGATCCAGTAAACCGTGTTCCGATCCTGAGACTCGAGAATGAAGGAAAGCTGGACGCGAATCTCTTCGGCACGGCGTACAAACTGAAAGATCTCTTCCGGTTTTTCTTTCATTTGTTGGAGTTCAGCCGCGAGGCGCGTGAGCGCGTTCATCAGTGAGCTGTATTCATCGCCGTTCTCTTCGAGGAACTCGCTCCGATTGTTAAAAGCAAACCGTCCTTCTCCTGGAGGAAGCAGGCCGAAAAAGAATTGCGTGCGTTCACGCAGCGTTGCGCACGCCTGAACGACGGACGCGGGCAGCGTCTGCTTCATCCGCAGCGTGGTCTCGACGTCTCGCGCCAGTTCATCAAAACGGAGATTGCCGACCGAAACTCCGAAGTAGCTGCCTGCCACATCTTCCAGCTCGTGAGCCTCGTCGAAGACAACGATTCCCGCCTCGGGAAGAACACCGGATTCCGGAGTGCCGTCGAGAGCGCGCTTGATCGCCAGATCGGCAAAGAATAGATGGTGATTGACGATAACAATGTCGCTTTCGAGAGCGCGGCGCCGCATCTCCGTGATAAAGCAGCGATCAAACTGCTGACACTTCTGGCCGGTGCATGCATCGGCGCGAGCATCGAGCTTGTGCCAGAGCGCGCTGGACTCCGGCAGTCCTGAAATCTCAGCGCGATCGCCGGTCTGAGTGCTTTGTTCCCACTCGGCGATAGCGCGGTATTGATCAATTTCTCCTAACTCGGTGAGGATCGGTTGATTCTTCAGATCGTAGAGCTTCTGTCGGCAGAGGTAGTTGTTGCGCCCCTTCATGTAGCAGACGAGCAGCTTGCCTTCGCCATTCGGAAAAAGAACCTGCTCGAGGAAAGGCACATCCTTGTAAAAGAGCTGTTCCTGCAGGTTCTTGGTTCCGGTAGAGATGATCACGCGCTTGCCGGAGCGCAGAGCGGGCAGGAGATACGCCAGCGTCTTTCCCGTTCCAGTGCCGGCTTCGACGAGCAGATGTTTGCGATCCTGAATCGCCTGTTCGACGGCTTCGGCCATCTGCAGTTGTCCGCGTCGAAATTCATAAGCAGGATGCGAGCTAGCCAGAGCTCCGCCGGGAGCGAAAAAAGAATAGAGCGAGCCAATGGCGCGCGCAGGTTGCGGCGCAGTCGCATTTTGTGGAACGAAAGACAAAGCAGCCCAGGGCCACGCACGAGCAGCGCGGAGTGAGTCTCTATAATAGCGTGGGAGCTACAGAAATTTCGTGATTTCGCGATTGCTAGAAGCTGCTAGCTTCTAGCTCCGCTGCTAGCCAAACACGCGGTCGTAGGCTCAGCATGAGGTCCAACAGCCAAGCGGTCAGTTGAGCTAGTTTGGCTAGAGGCTAGTAGCTAGAAGCTAGTAGCTAGCCGCCTCTCTAGTAGCAGCTTCTTTCGAGTTCACTTTGGCGAAAACTTCCACACTGTCTTCCGAAGACAAAAGAGCGGTGCGTACCGGGGCTGCTCCCATGCTCGCCATTGTGGGGCGTCCGAATGTCGGCAAGAGCACGCTCTTCAACCGGCTGATCGGCAGCAGGCGCTCGATCGTCGGCGATGAGCCGGGGATTACGCGCGACCGTCTCTACGGCAAGGCTAATTGGAATGGACGCGAGATTCGCGTTGTCGACACTGGCGGCATTATTCCTGACGAGAAAGAACTCATCCCGTCGGAGATTTACCGCCAGGCGCGTGTTGCCCTTCAAGAAGCGAACGTGATCGCGATGGTGGTTGATGGCCGCACCGAACTTGCGGCTCCCGATATGGAACTCGCGCGTTTGCTGATTCGCAGCGGCAAGCCGGTGGTGCTGGCGGTCAACAAGATTGATACGCCGAAGCTCGAGGCCATCGTGGAAGACTTTCGTCGGCTTGGCATTAAACGCATTTTCCCCATATCAGCCGAGCATGGAACCGGAGTCGCCGAGTTACTGGATGAGGTAGTGGAACTCGTGCCTGCCAAGTCAACCACCGAAGAACCGTCCGAAGTGACGGCGGAAGAGGCTGAGCCAGAAAAATCTTCGGCGATCGAAACCAAGATTGCGATCATCGGACGTCCCAACGTCGGCAAATCGACGCTGCTGAATCAACTCACTGGCACGCCGCGCGCGATCGTTTCTCCGATTGCGGGAACTACTCGTGATGCAGTGGACGAAGTAGTGGAGCGCGATGATCATCGCTATCGCTTCATCGATACTGCTGGCATCAGGCGTAAAGGCAAAACCAAGCTGATGGCCGAAAAGCTGTCGGTCGTGATGGCGCGCAAGCACCTCGAAGCTGCGGATGTTGCATTGCTTATGATCGATGCCACCGAAGGAGTGACCTCTTCAGATGCGACGATCGGGGGATATGCGCATGAAAGTGGCCGGTCAGTCGTGATCGTCGTAAACAAATGGGATCTAATCGGGCCAGCGAGAAAAGATGGAAAGCCTCCCGCCGACCAGGCGTTGTTCGAGAAACAACTTCGCTCCGTGCTGAAATACCTGAGCTACGCTCCGGTGCTGTTTATCTCTGCGGCCAGCGGGAAGAACGTCGACCGCGTCTTCGCGACCGTGCAGCGCGTCGCGCAGGAGCGACGCAAGCGTATCTCAACCGGCGAGATGAATCGCTTTCTCAAGTCAGTCGATTTCGAACGCGCATCTTCGCCTGGTTATGGCGTGCGAATCCAGTACCTGACGCAGGCTGCGGTAGCGCCTCCTACATTCATTGCGTTTACCAATCGCAGCGGTAAATTGCATTTTTCATATCAACGCTTTCTTGAAAACCAGATTCGCCGAGCTTTCGGATTCGAAGGCACGCCAATCTGGATCAAGACTCGCGGGAAAGAGAATCCAAAGTCCAAGTAGTCCATATAGTCCACTATGTCCACAATCGATGAAGTGGTTCTAGCTAATGAGAAGTACGCCCAAACGCACAAATCGCACCGCCTCTCGCCGCGACCAACGCGAAAACTGGCGGTAGTCACCTGCATGGACACGCGCCTCACCAAAGCCACTCTGGGATTGGCCGACGGCGATGCGCACATCATTCGCAATGCCGGTGGGATTATCACCGACGACACGTTGCGTTCGCTCCTGGTCTCGCATTATTCGCTAGGCACGCAAGAATTCATGGTCATCAATCACACCGATTGCGGGCTGATGCGCTCGACCGAAGAGGAGCTGCGGACGATGATCGAGCGCCATGCCGGCACCGCGAGCATCTCACCGGAGCGTTTCTACGCTTTCAAATCGCCGGAAGAAAACGTGCGCAAGCAGCTCGAGAAATTGAAATCGCACCCTTGGGTACGGAAAGAGATTGTTGTACGGGGGTTCGTCTTTGACGTCGACACCGGACGCCTGAAAGAGGTATTCGTGTGAAAAAAGCACACTGGCGCCTTTGGCAGAAGACTGCAACCGATGTCATCGCCGCCGAAGACTGTTCACAATCGGCGGATTGAGCACGAGGGCGCGAGGTTCATTCGAGCGCCTTTGCCGATGTTGGTCCCTTCCATCCCGAAGTCGCGGGCGGACGTTCCCTTTCGTCATCGACTAAGCCGTTGACATAAGGCTAATCGCTGATTTCTTCGCACTGGAGGGGCAGCTCAGAATTGAGCTACTCCACTCCAGGTTGGCCGGCGTGCGCGCTCTGTCCAAATTCTCAGAACAGCTCTTTAGAAGAAGATGGCTGCGTATGGCTCTCTGCGGCCTTCTCGCAGCCAGTGTCCTGTTTTCCTTCGTACTGGAGATTGGCATGGTTCCGACTCCGTCGATGGAGGGAACCGTACTCGTCGGGGATCATCTTGTATTGTTCAAGTTACCGTATGGTCCAAAGGTTCCGTTCATTAGCTATCGTCTGCCCCAGTGGCGCAGTCCGGAGCCGGGCGAGATAGTTGCTTTTCGCAGTCCTATCGATGCGCGTGAGATATACCTTAAGCGCGTCATAGCGGTAGCTGGCGACGCGGTCGAAATCCAACATGGAATCCTATTTGTGAATGGCGTGCGCACGCCTGAGGGGTATGCGCGAATTCGGGCGACGCGACGCTGGTCATGGCAGGAGAATATTCCGCCACGACGCGTGCCCGCGAAGTCTCTCTTCGTCTTGGGAGACAATCGCGACAACTCGGAAGACAGCCGGTACTGGGGACCAGTGCCGGTCGCGAACGTCATCGGAGAACCTCTCGTGGTTTTCTGGTCCTATGACGCGCCGAGTTCCGCCTGGCTTGATCCGAGTTTCTCGCATCAGGTGCGCCTGTATGCCTCAGCGCTTAGCCACATAACCCAGACGCGCTGGCGGCGTACCGGATTGCTGCTCTGCTTCAGGTGATACACTCTTCCTTCCTGCCATTCCACCTGAAGGACCAGACTGCTTGGCCCAATCTTCCGTCCACAAAAAGAGCCGCCGCGTTACTTATTCCGACGCCGGCGTAGACATCAGCCGCGCCGATCGGGCCAAGCAGCGGATTAAGTACCTCGCGCAGAAGACTTTCACGCGTAGTGTACTCAGTGACATCGGCAGCTTTGGCGGACTGTTCGCGTTGGGCACAAAGTATCGCGATCCCGTTTTGGTATCGAGCGCCGATGGTGTGGGCACGAAGCTAAAGATCGCTTTCGCGATGAATTTGCATCAGACCGTGGGGGCGGACCTCGTAAATCATTGTGTGAATGACATCGCCGTACAAGGCGCCACGCCGCTTTTCTTTCTCGACTACTTCGCCAGCGGGAAGCTCGATCCCGAAGTAACGGAGAAAGTTGTCTCAGGTCTTGCCGATGCGTGCCGGCAGAATGGCTGCGCGTTGATCGGCGGCGAGACCGCAGAGATGCCCGGCTTCTACGCCGATGGCGAATACGATATTGCCGGATTCATCGTTGGCGTTGTCGATCGCGATCGCATCATCACAGGTGAGCGTATCGAAATAGGAGATGTGATTCTCGGGCTGCCATCAACCGGGTTGCACACAAACGGATACTCGCTCGCGCGCAAGCTCTTCTTTGAAGTCGCGCGCTATACGCCAGAGACATTCGTGAGCGAAATCAAGAACAAAGCCGGCGCCGAGCTCATGCGCACGCACAAAAGCTACTGGCCCATTGTGCGCCGCCTGGTCGAAGCCGAGGCGGTGAATGCTATGGCGCACATCACCGGCGGCGGCATCACGGAGAATCTGCCGCGCGTTCTGCCGAAAGGAACGGCTGCGAATATCCAACTCGGATCATGGCCGGTGCTGCCCGTGTTCACTCATCTGCAGAAGCTTGGCAATGTCGATCAGGATGAGATGCTTCGCACATTCAACATGGGAATCGGCATGATCCTGGTTGTCCCGGCGAACAAGTTCAAGCGGGTGCAGACGATTCTCGATCGGGTCAACGAGAAGGGATACACGATTGGTCGCATCGTGAAAGGCGATCGCAAGGTCACCTACTCGTGAGGTGGAAAGCGTTTCGAGTTTCAGGTTTCAAGTCTCGGTTAAGCCAGTTGCGACAGCATCTTTCAAAACCAGTGCATCCCCTTAGAAACTCCGACAAATTTGAAATCGAGATCTAGTTTCGGCACAGGCTTTGCCGAGACTCCAAACCTGAAACCAGGAACGCCTTTTAAGCTTTCAAATGAATCGTCTCGGCATTCTCATTTCCGGACGCGGCTCCAACTTCCTTGCGATTGCCAACAATGTCGCAGCCGAAAAGATCCCCAATACCCAAATCGCTGTTGTGATCTCAAATAAGCCGTATGTTCCCGGCATCGAAGCTGCGGAAAAACGTGGGTTGAATGCGCATGTAATTCAAAGCAAAGGCTTATCACGTCAGGAGCATGACGCCGCCATGGTTGACTGTCTCCGCGAGCATCGCGTGGATCTTGTTTGCCTTGCCGGATACATGCGGCTCATCTCGCCGATTTTCCTGGAAGCGTTCCCGAATCGGGTCTTAAACATCCATCCATCTCTCCTCCCCGCATTTCCTGGACTCGATGCTCAGAGGCAGGCGCTCGAATACGGAGTCCAGATCAGCGGATGCACGGTTCATTTCGTCGATGAAAACCTCGATCACGGAGTCATCATTCTTCAACGTTCCGTGCCGGTGCTGTACGGTGACGACGAGCACACACTCTCTGCTCGCATTCTCGACCAAGAGCACATCGCCTACAGCGAAGGCGTTCGCATGGTCCTGAGCGGCGAGTATGAGATTCGCGGACGGAGATACGTGAAGAAATAGTTGTCCGACCATTTAAGGGCCGGGATAGCGAATAGCAGTCGTTCATTCAACATCTCAATTCTTGCGTCAAATTCGCTCCGCAGATGTACATTCTCGCCATCATCGCCGGCATCGTTCTGATCGGGACTTCGCGCCACGACATTTTCCACACGAGAGGCGCGATTGATGACTGACGTACTTCGGGCTGGGCCGTTCTTCTTCTGTAAGATCTAGCTCGTTTCGCTCTCGCTTGGTAGGAATTTGACGCTTCAGAGACGCCGCACCATCCACTCACTTCGTCTTTTCAACATCCAAGGGAAGCTGGAGTGTGCCGAGCCGGCCATTGGTCATATCCCACAGCGCGATATAGAGGTAGTCTTCCCCTTTTGGCAAATTGATCTGTTGATCGAAGCCGAACTTTGCAGCAGGATTCGCTTTCAGGTTCTCAGCGTTTAATGTGAAGGTGAGCTTCTGTGCCATATGTGTTGTGAGGCGTCCAAGGCGGTTGAATGCGAGAATGGCAGCTCCAACGCTGATCTGAGTTTCGCCGTTCACTATCTGCTTCGTGAGCGCGTCGGCGGGAACAGAGTAGTGCACCGCATACGACAGCTCGTTCCGCTTTGGCACCTGGGCGGTCACACTCGGCTGGCCTGGACTTGCAGTCTGCGTCGCGATCGATGGCTGCACGCGCGCTTCAAAGATAATGGGCTCCGTGTGTCTGTCTGGACCCTGGACGGTTTCGCCGTGAGCACGCAATACCGTTCTGGTCTTGCGCGGAGGATGGGAGGTGCCAGTACCATCATCGAAATATCCGCGCCGATAACTGAGGTGATACGGACCGCCGTCCACCGCAATTTTCACTTTGTGCCATTTGTTGTTCGCCTTCAGGCCGTCTGGACGGTAGGTGAGAGTGTAGAAATGCGAAGCGGAATCCACTACCCGCGAAGCGATCAGGGCGAGACCATTGTTGTTGTACCAAGCCTGACCGCCGGTGGCCTCAGCCATGTCGAGCATCAGCATGTGTTGCGGCGCCATAGCGGAGTTGATTTCTACTGTAAGTCCGCGAGCGTCGATCGGATACAGCGCGATGCGCTCGGTCTCAAGCTCATCGTAGATTTGGCGGAGGGATTGGTAGGACTGCATGCTGGTTGGATCGGGCCTCAAAAAAAGATTGGAGCCTCCAGTGAACCAGAGCACGTTCTTGCGTCCGGGTATCTGACTCAAGAACGCCGCAATCTGCCGCAGCGTTCCGAAGTCGCTCGCGTACCAGGAGCCAGGTTGGCGCAAACGCGGTATCGCCCGATGAATTGCAGTCAACAGCAGATTGTGGTCGGAAGTGAAGTTCTGGAGAAGGATGGTTCCATCTGCGGCCCGTTCATAAATTGCCAGGGACTCATTCGCGGGCAGCGCCTTCACGAATCTTGCCAGTTCCTGATTCAGGAACATCTGATCGACGATGCCAATGGTCGTGGTGTCGAGCAGGATTAGGTTGATCGAAGCAGGCGGATGCAGAAAATACGCGTTGCTGAAGACATTCGGTGCAGCGCTGGTCACAGCTACCGTCGCCGGAATACCGGCGTGCTCTTCGAACGATTCGAGTTGCTCAGGATGCTCATTGTCAAAGATGTGAAACGCCGAGCGGCCGAGTCCATCGACTGGATTGCCGCGATTGTCAGTGACTGTAATGTCAGTGAGCACTTCGCGGGCATTGGAATGGAAGACATACCCGCCTTGATTCGGCTCTGGCTTGTCCGGTGTCTGTGCCCAAATCGCAACAGAACACATTCCCAGCAGTAACGCCGAAACCATGTGCCGCCGGAATCCTGAGTTTCGAAACATGGCAGCAAAGATTGTAAGACGAACAGGAAAGTTGCCAACGTAAAGAAAGTTTCCCGTTACGGTCGCGGACTTAAACCCATGTCGGAGTAGGAATTGCGCTGCTGAAGGCAGTCAGATACCAATATGTGGGTTGGAGAAGGGCATGACTTCAGTGTCGGTGGAACGATTGATTTCATCCGCCCTGATTGTCCTCAAATCAGAGAGCCCCAGAACTACCCTCACGCATGCACGCCGACCGCTTGCGAAAGAGCTTGCATGGCTTCGCGCTTGCCTTTCTCAATTGTCTGGTCAAAGTCCAGGTGCGGCACTGAAGACTTAGCGGCCGCCTCGTAGAGATTTAATGCTTCTTGCGGGCGCGTTAACTTTGCCATGCAGACTCGGGCCGCGTTGATTTGCGCGACCAACGACTGCCGTGCGGTCGGATAGGCGGCTGCCAGTTTGCCATATTCCTGAACCGCGCGCTCAAAGTCTCCCTTGGCCTCAGCGGCGCGGGCGAGATCGAGCCATAGCGCGGCTGGAATTTCTTTGCCGCCAGACTTTACGAAGTCTTCGTAATCCTGGAAGGCAGCATCGGTGTCCTGCGTCTTGAGGTGCAATCTGCAGAGCTTGAGCACGGTTTCCTGATAGGCGGGGATTTCGCTTTGTCGCCAATACGCCTGTTGCAGGAGAAGGTGGCCGTCAACGGAATCCGGATGCGCCTTTGCGTACTCCTGAAGCTTGGGCAGTGCTTCGCTGACATTCGACTCCAAGGTCTCCCCTATTTCGAGCAGCTGCTTATCGGCCGACAAGCTGACTTTCGATTCGACGGCCTCGTCGAGTTTGTGTTCAATGCCAGTGGCTTTCAGCAGCAGAGCGATCAGGGCGCCGAAGGCGAAGCCTCCAACGTGCGCCCAGTGGGCTACTCCGCTGTGCTGCCCGAAGAGCGCACCGGAGAAGACTTCTGACGCCAACCACAGCGGAAGCAGCCAGTAGGCAGATGCTTTGAAGCGAATCAGACGAAAGCGGAGCAGCCAAGCCATCTCGATCTTGAGCGTGGGAAAGCGAACCATGAAAGCTCCCATCAGAGCGGCTACAGCTCCCGATGCCCCGAGTGTGGCGGTCATGCTGCCTGGATTC
Organism: Terriglobales bacterium; assembly: GCA_035275665.1. Lineage (GTDB taxonomy): Bacteria > Acidobacteriota > Terriglobia > Terriglobales > Acidobacteriaceae > Gp1-AA112. The sequence continues at coordinate 29,190 of DATEMI010000507.1, forward strand.
ATCCACAGATGAAACTGCAAAGCGGCCGCGCCCGCGAGGAAATAAATGACGGTGTAAAGCGCGCGTCCCCAAACGTCTTCGAGGATGAACCCGGCGAGCCAGAGAAACCACATGTTGCCGATGAGGTGCAGCCATCCGCCATGTAGAAAGTTGGCGGTAATGTACGTGATCGGCTTACGCTCGGCAGGAATGAATGCGTATTGCTCTGTGAGAGCAATTTTCGCCATTTGGGAGTACTGCGAAGTCAGGGTGTCCATCTCTTCCTGCTCGATGGACGTGTCATCTACCATGCGCATCCGCGCGTCAAAGCCATCGATGACCTCACGATTACCGTCTTGCAGGCGTGCCCAGACCTTTTCGTTATGTTCGCGGAATGTGTTGACGAACTGCTGCGCATCATCGGGCATTGTGAGGTCTGGGTGCATGGAGGCGAGGATAAGAATGTGCTTCTTGAGCTCGCCGAGCTCCGAGCTCTGCTTCTCGATGGTGTCGTGTGTCGCGAGAAAGGCGCCGACATTCATAACGATGAGCGCAAGCGTAATAATCGGAAGTCGCCGCGCCGACATTCTTTCGTGACCAATGGGGATGAGCATTAAGCTCTCCTTCAACGTCCGCGTACGAGAGTGGGTAAATGAGCGGAGTGTAGCGCCGGTTTGGGCGCGATGGACAGTGCGATAGCAGCGCAAAACAATCTTTAGTAACGGTTATAGAAACATTTCCGGTTGCCCATTTTGGCGAAATGAACTGTGCGCTTGACGATCAGAAATAGCGAATCCGGCAGAGTCGTTCGACATCTTCGCGGTCTTGAATTTCGGTTTGTACGCCGGTTCAGCAGCATTACGCAGGCGTACTACACTCCATTCCGACAATTAATCAACCTGCAGGGCAGCCGACTCAGGCGCTGCAACCGGCCTCTTCGCAATAGTGCGAACTACTCTTCAGCCAGCATTTTTCCCAAGGTGGGCTTGTGCTTTTTTTCTTTGCGCGATTCCTTGAGCGCAGGAATGCGCAGCACCGGAGGAGGGGATCCGATCGTCTCGCGCGCAAGGGACTTTACGGCTTTGGTTGCGCTGAACTTCCCTCTCTTCTTTCGTCCTGACATTGTGTTACCCATCCGCTACCGCGGACGGTACTGACTCCTGCGGCCGAGCCGCACACTTCCGCTTCCCGCCATTATGCAATAATCGCCTCTGGCGACCGCCTGGAGGACTCGCATGGACGAGCGCGAAATGTTCGACGAAAAAGAGCAGAAGCGATCGCATACGCTCTCCTGTCCTCACTGCAGACAGTCGGGAGAGTATGAGCTCTCGTGGCTGGTACGCACCAAGAAACGCCAACTCCCTCCCCGCGCCGACGAGCGCGATCGCGCCAAATTCGCCAAGGCGCGTTCCTATATGGTCCGCAGAGATGACATGGTCGCCTGCAAAAATATGCGCTGTCGCAAACGTTTTGACGTTGCGGGCGTCCAATCAGTGGCGTTTCTGGAATGACCGGATTCACGATTGGGAGTTTTACAAGCTAATCTGGCTCCTAAACGTTTTATAGCAAATTTATTCTCAGTGAATTGATCGGTAGACGGGCACGAAATGAGAACAGCTACTGCAATTGTTTTGGTTCTAGCGATTGGATTGGTGATGATCTCACCGATCTCTGAACTGGATGCGGCCGTGCATCATCATCGCTCTCATCATTCCCCGTCTCTTTCGCTCAACGCTGATGTGGTGCTTACCACCCTCCTTGCGTCAGTGGCTCTAAGTGTGACCCATAAGCCCGTTTACGAGCGCGCCCTCACTTCTCGCCAACCGGCGTTGCTGCGCTGGTAGCTCAGCTTCTCTTTGTTTCATTTCAGCAGTTTCAGGCTTCTCGCATATGCGCGCTCACACGCGCAGTGCGTCTGCTCAAATTCAACTGTTCAACTTAATAACTGGAGATTTGCATGTTCCGACTTGTCTTTGCAGTCGTACTTACGATTTGAGTGAACTATTCAGAACAGGGGAACATGCAACGACCGTTTTGAAAGCGCTTTTCTGAACCCCACTCGTTTTGAAACGCCGTTCTCTTTCTTTATACTCACTAGTTTGCCCAGAGTACCCAAACGATGAAGATACTGGTTTGCATGAAGCAGGTACCGCAGAAGGATGCGCCTCTTAAGCTGAACGAGAGGGGCACCTGGATTCGCGAAGACGTTTCTTACGAAGTAAACGAACCGGATGCCTACGCACTGGAAGAGGCGCTGCGCCAGAAGGAGAAACATGGCGGGGAAGTCATCGTGATCACGACTGGTCCGGCGCGCGCGCAGCAGGTGTTGCGCGAGGCACTGGCCAAAGGGGCAGATCGCGCGATTCACCTTGAAGGAGCGGAATTCGTCGGACTGGATTCTCTCAATACCGCTAAGGCAATTGCGGCAGCGATCAAGGACGAGCAGTTTGATCTGCTCTTTACCGGTTTGCAATCGGACGATTATGGTTACGCGCAGACGGGAGTGCTGCTCGCGGAAATTCTGGGATGGCCGCACGCGACTATCATCATGAGCATCGAGAAAACCGATTCGGGTGTCCGTCTTAAGCGTGAGTTGGAATCAGGATTCTTCCAGCACCTCGAAATGCCCTTGCCGGCGGTACTCACGATTCAATCGGGAATCAATAAGCTGCGGTACGCCACGCTGATCGGCATCAAGCAGGCGAAGAACAAGCCGCTGCGCAAGGTCACTCATGCTGAACTTCAGCAGGCGCTGGGGCCGAATCTGCAGAAAATCGAGAAGCTATACATTCCTCAGAAGCAAAAGAAAACAGAGATGTTGGAGGGATCGCCCGCAGAGGTCGCTAAAAAATTGGTCGATAAACTCAAGAACGAAATTCGGGTGCTCTGAACTCAAAGCAGCGTAGATGCATCACACCTCATGTAGAAGACTCACTTCTGGCCGATGGCCAGCGTCGTACCCGGGTGAGCTTACAAATCAGCAGTGGAGGGTGAGATGACGCTACCAGAGAAGAGAGACGAACTGAACCGCGTCGATGAGCAGACCACGTTGAAGCGGCTCGATGAACAGTCGGGATGCACCGTAAATCAAGCCACGATTGAAGAGCACCACAAAATCGAAGATCATTCGTATCGCGAAGAGCGCGAGTTGGACGAACATCGCAGACACGGACATGTTTTCGCGAAGGACATACATCCGGAGCGGTATCCGCGGGAGTCGCTGAGTCGGCTCGAAGAGGGTATCTTCGAAGACGACGAAGTGCGGCGCGTGCATGACCGGCTGGCTTACAACGGTCCGGATTTGGAGTCGCGAGTAGACGACAGCCGTAACCTTACGCGCACGCTGATCGTGCTCGGCATGTTCCTGCTGATCTTCGCGTGGGTGTTGTTGTTGTGGGTGGGATGGGACTTGCGCAGCGGCGAAGTCTTTTTCAGCACCATGTGCGCAGTATCCATCGCGGTTGGTTTAGGACTGATTGCGTGGGGATTCATCGAGCGGCAACGCGTGATGCATCTGCGTGCGCCCCTGGCCAGACCCATTGAGGAGCAGATTGAACGGGTTCGCAGAGAACACGAACTCAAAGAGAGTGATCGCGCCGCATAAAGCGCAGGTCCTGGCGATTGCCGGTGCGGTCATTCTGGTTCATGCTGCCCACCTGTTAAGTTTTCTGGCCGCACCGTTGGCCCACAAGTTATAAATGGCTGCTCCTGCCGGACAGTCTGAGCGCGTACTTCCTGCTCGCGTTCGGCCTGCAGCAGATGAAACAAACCAAGAGCGAACACGAAGTCACGAAGGTATAGAGAAGGTGACGGAGAGGTGACCTTTATGTAGTTCGTGCCCTCCGTGTTCGCTCTTCTGATCCTTAAGGATTAAATGTCAGACACAATTCTCGTCGTCGTAGAACAACGTGAAGGCAAGCTGAACCGCGTCTCGTTTGAAACGCTCACCGCCGCGCAAGCCGTCGCTGCCGAGACTGGCTGGACACTGGAAGCCGCCGTTATCGGCGGCAAGGTCGATGCCGTCGCTCAGGACATTGGGAAGGCCAAAGTTGCGAAGGTGTACGCGATGGAGTCGCCACAGCTCGAGCGCTATACCGCAGATGCATACGTTGCCGCTCTGAAACAGTTCATCTCGACGAAGCAGCCCAAGCTCGTCCTGATGCCGCACACCTATCAGGTCCGCGACTTTGCTCCCAAGCTCGCGGCTTCGCTTGGCCGCACATTAATCAGTGACGCGATTGGCTATCGCAAAGATGGCGCCAAGCTGGTCTTCACGCGCCAGATGTTCCAGGGCAAATTCGCCGCCGATGTTTCCTTTGCTTGCGATCCGCCGCACTTTGCGACTTTGCAGGCAGGCTCGTTCCGCGGCGACAAAGTTGAAATGGGCGCGAGTGCAGCTCCAATCGAGAAGGTCAGCGCTCAAGTAGACGCCGGTTCAATTCGCGTTAAGCCGCTCGAGATCTTTAAGGAAGCCAAGCAGGCTGTCGATCTCACGCAAGCCGAGATCATCATCTCCGTCGGGCGCGGGATCAAAGAACAAAAGAACATAGAAATCGCCAAAGCATTGGCCGATGCTCTCGGCGGCGAGATTGCAGCATCGCGTCCCATCTGCGATTCCGGATGGCTGCCAATGGATCGGCAAATCGGTTCATCGGGACAAACTGTGGCGCCAAAGCTCTATCTGGCGCTCGGGATTAGTGGTGCAATTCAGCACATTGTCGGGATGAAGGGTGCACGCAGCATTATCGCGATAAATAAAGATGGAGAAGCTCCGATTTTCGAGATCGCGGATTTCGGTGTCGTAGGGAATCTGTTCGATGTCGTGCCGGCTTTAACCGAAGAAGTTAAGAAAGCTAAGGCCGGGCAGTAGTCCTCAAGAATCTGGTGGGAATTCAACCAATCAAATGATCTTTCGAACTCCGCTTCCCAACGTAGATCGTCCGCAGATGGAAGCTGACGTAGTCATCGTGGGCGGCGGGCCGGCGGGAATGGCTTGTGCGCTGCGCCTCGCTCAGGTCATCGATCAGCACAATTCATCCAATCCTGAAGCGCCACTCAGTAAAGAGAACATTTACGTACTGGAAAAAGCGCGCGAGGTTGGACAGCACTGCCTCTCTGGAGCTCTTCTTGATCCGCGTTCCATGCGTGAGCTTCTTCCTGGCTTTGAAAAGGTCGCTCCGCTTGATGCCGAAGTGGGAAAAGAAGCTGTTTACTTTCTAACTGAAAAGTCGAAGTTTAAGTTTCCGATCACGCCTCCGCCGATGCGGGACCATGGCAACTACGTGATCTCCATCAATAAGTTCGTGAAGTGGCTCGGCGAAAAGGTCGAGCAAGCGGGCGTCACAGTGTTCACCGGGTTCGCCGGATCGGAGCTACTGGTCGAAGACAATCGCGTGATCGGCGTGCGAACCGACGACAAGGGCGTGGATAAACAAAATCAGCCCAAGTCGAACTTCGAGCCGGGCTACGATCTCAAAGCAAAAGTCACGATCCTGTGCGAGGGTCCGCGCGGATCGCTGACCAAGCAACTCACCGGTCGATTCAATCTCGATAACAATCGCAATCCGCAGACCTATGGTATAGGCGTAAAGGAACTCTGGGAGGTCCCTCCTGGCCGCATCGCTCCCGGTGAAGTGATTTATACCCTAGGCTGGCCTTTAACAACGCACGAATACGGCGGCGCGTGGATTTACGGCAGCAAAGACAACATTGTCTCGCTCGGTTTCGTTACGGGACTCGACTACAAAGATCCTCGTCTTGATCCGCATCACGTGATGCAGACGTTCAAGACTCATCCGTTCGTCCGTGAATTGCTCGATGGCGGAAAGATGATTCGCTATGGAGCGAAGTCTTTACCCTATGGGGGATGGTTTGCAATTCCGCCGCTCGCGGGCGATGGATGGATGATTGCGGGCGATTCGGCCGGATTCCTCAATTCGCAACGACTCAAAGGAATTCATCTCGCCATCAAGAGTGGAATGCTCGCTGCCGAGACGGCGTACGAAGCTTTGCTCGAAGAGAATTTCAGTGCGCAGCAGCTCGTCAGTTATCAGAACCGCGTGGAGAAGAGCTGGATTCGCGAAGAACTATGGAAGGTCCGCAACTTTCATCAAGGTTTCGAAAAGGGAATGATCGAAGGAATGTTCCATACCGCAGTCCAGCAGATCACGCTTGGCAGAGGACTGCACGACCGCTATGCCGCTCATGCCGGACACAAACGACTCGAGCACATCCGCAATCTTCCTGCCGGCGGCTATGGGCGAGAGCACCTTCTAGGTCCAGTAAAAGGTGATGGAAAGCTGACTTTCGACAAACTTACCGATGTCTATCATTCCGGCACAAAGCACGAAGAGGACCAGCCGATTCATCTCGTCATTCACGACACCGATATCTGCAACACGCGCTGTACAGTTGAGTACGGCAATCCATGTCAGCACTTCTGCCCTGCGAAGGTGTACGAGATGGTCGAAGCTTCTGACGTGCCAGCTGGCAAGCAAATTCACCTGAATTTTGCCAACTGCGTGCACTGCAAGACATGCGACATCATGGATCCCTATCAGATCATCACCTGGGTACCTCCCGAAGGCGGCGGCGGCCCGAACTACGACGGAATGTGAGAAAAGCGGTTTCGAGTTTCGGGTTTCGGCAAAGCCAGTCGCGCACTATGTCGCATCGATATCGAGATCTCGTTGTTTGGAAGGAGGCGAAGAATTTCGCCGTTGATGTGTATCGTCTGTCGGAACATTTTCCAAAGCACGAAATCTATGGTCTCACTTCCCAATTGCGACGTGCAGCGGTATCAGTAGCTTCGAACATCGCTGAGGGCCAAGGCCGATTGGACAAAAGGTGAATTTATTCAGTTCCTTGGCCAAGCCCGCGGATCTCTCCTCGAAGTCCTCACGCAATTAGAAATTGCAGTGGAACTTGGATACTTGAGTGCACAGGATTTTCGCGTTGTTGATTCAAAGGCGGCAAGCGTCTTGCGGTTGTTGAATGGCTTGCTAGCCTCGCTGAGAAGCCAATCAAAAGCAGTTTCTGCAGACTGAAGCGAGTTCGAGCAACAAGCGATGGGCTAGGCTGTGGCGAAACCCGAAACCTCAGGCCCTAAACACTTTACTTCTGGTGTGCTAAAACCTTAACCCCGAAACCCGAAACCACCTCTCGCAACTGGCTTTGCCGAAACTCGAAACCTGAAGCCCGAAATTGTTTTTTCCTGGCTTTGCCGAAACCTGAAACCCGAAACCCGAAACCGCCTTTTGGTAATAGGTGCTTCCCTCGATAGAGGAAAACCGCCGCTCGCTGTAAGCTTTAGATATCGTCCGAGTTCTACTCCGGATACTAAGGAAGTCATGCTAGCCTCGCTCCGTCTTTATGCCATCGCTGGCGGTGTTATTGTTGCCGGCGGGGCCGCTCTCCTGTACCTTGCCACTCGTAAAAAGAAGACACCCGAAGACCACGAGCGCGATCGCCGCGAGTACCTCGATCGAGTTGGGCGAATTATTGATGGAACGGTGATCGACGTCGTCGAGTTGAATCCGGATCAGCCGAATTCGCAGCAGCTCCTCATTTATAACTACGATGTAGCCGGAGTGCAGTACGAAGCGTCGCAGGACGTGACACATTTGCGGCAGCACGTCGACCTTCACAACTGCCGTATCGGTGTGCCGACCTCTGTGAAGTACGACGCGCAGAATCCCGGCAACTCCATTGTCGTCTCGGAGCATTGGAGCGGGCTGCACAGCGGTACGCCCATCACCCTCGGGATCGATCGCATGTACACTGGCGAGCGCCGCCAGCCGCCTCCGCCGACTCGCTCGGCCATTCTTCCCAAGAAGCAAGGGTGAAATGATGCGCCACTGTCGACCCTCTTCTACAGCGCTGCCGAAGGCGCCTGCGGTGAGCGCAAACATGCCTCCGCTGTAGAACGAAGCCGCTCATAGCCTCCGGCAATCCGCGTTGGACGAATTTCCAAATTCGGGAACATAAATTCTGCCCACAAGGCAATCCAGAACCCAAGGCACAGCAGCCTGATCCGCAGCGCCTCGTTGACGACAGATGAAACCGCGTACTGCACTGATTCGTTTTTTTCAGGAGCCTCGGCGCGGAGTACAGCAACTGTGACTGCGCAATTGCCCGCGATGGCCTTCACATATTCCTGTACGGCTCGCACGCGAGCACGCTTGATTTGGCGATACTCGGATTGACTGAGACGCTGGCGAAGAACTTCGTTGTCTTCCAAAGAGAGGACATTGCGAAAGGCGATCACGTCGATTTCCGTTATTCCTACAGTGGGTGCGACTACAAAACCTTTGAATATCCAGACGAGCGCGAGGCCAAGCATCAGGATTCCGATAGCGAAGCATGCAGCCAGCATCAGCGCTCCCAGATCGCATCAGCAGCTTCTTGCGCTGTGAGCAGGCTGGCCGTCGCGTGAGACTCGCCAATACGCAACTCCAGTGGTCTCGAACTCAGACGAGGAACGAAATACAAAGCCCAGATAGCCTTCTCGAAGAGTCCAGCGCACATGAATGCCACGAAAACCCATCGGTTTGCCTGCCTCCCGAGGTGAAGTCGGGTAGCGAACATCGTGAGTTCAATGGATCCGTAGAATGCGAATCCAGCCGCTATGCCGATGGCATGATGTCTCCATGGCAGTCCGAGCAGGAGCACGGAGATCGACAGCACTGCCAATACCCCCAGCCGCACAAAAGATTCGGCCCATTTCAGGACAAGGATAGCAGCGAGCAAGCGGCTGGAATCGCCGTGCTCGTTGACGGCGTTTAAGCAGGCTACCGCCAGAAGGACAATCAGGGAACAACCAAAGATCCAGTCTCCCCAGTGTTTGAGTCCCAGCTGTCCTGAAAACGCATTTGCAAAGATCTCGCGGATGACAAAGAATCCCAAGATACAAACGAAGAATTCACTGATCCAATATGAATAGAAGTATGCGCGATAGTGCGAATGATCGGTGCCGATGAAAAACAGCATACCGGTGCGCGCGACTTCCGATAGCAGATAAGACCAGAAGACAAGATATTCCCGCCAGCTTCCCCGCAGGAACATCGCCACAGCGACAGAGACTTCCAAAAGTCCGGAAAAAATCCAGACAACATTCTGCAAGGTCCAATGCATGAGGTCGTGCCACCATACATCGGACCTTGAAGAAAATCAAAGACGCAGCTATCCAATCACGCACTGAGGCTGATCGGGAGGACACAGCGGAATCGGATCGCCTCCATCGGCGAACGAAGCAGTTGACAATGTACTGGCAAGCACGAGAATGGTAGCTGCAACGAGAACCAATCTTCGCATAGCGCAACTCCTAGAATGGATTTGCGCTGAAGCATTCCTTCATTCGGCCGAATAACGTGCACTCAGACGAAAAATTAACGATTGCGGAATTCGTAACAAAAGGCGTACGACTTTCCGCTTTTGAAGACATCACGAGTCGGACGCTTCCTAAAATTCAGGGACTATTGGCCAAGCTGCTTTATGTAGCCGAATTGCGCTCTGACGATGGCAGCTATCAGCACTGGGGACATGCGCGAATGCACGGAGAAGCGGCGAGTCAAGCTGCACTGGCACGCGTTCATGCAGAGCTTTATGCGCAGCTGCTCCGGACTCCGATTCCCGATTTGGTAGTTGGCGGATCCGAAGAGATGTTCCGCGAATGGCAGCG